>DASQNL010000522.1:0-1508 GCA_035644995.1 Pyrinomonadaceae bacterium
ACGCGCCCCTCGCGGTACGTCTCGACGCGGCTCATCTCGCTGCCGCCCAGGCGCCCAGCGCACCGGACGCGGATGCCCTTGGCGCCGAACTTCATCGCCGTCGACACGGCCTTCTTCATCGCCCGCCGGAACGCGATCCGCCGCTCGAGCTGCGTCGCGATGTTCTCCGCGACGAGCTGCGCGTTGGTCTCCGCCTTGCGGACCTCCTGCACGTCGATGAAGACCTCGTTGTCCGTGAACGACGAGACCCCGGGGAAGACCGTCTCGCCCTTGGCCGCCGTGGTGGTGTTGCCACTCTTCAGCGTCTCGATGCCCTTGCCGCCCTTGCCGATGACCATGCCCGGCCGCGCCGTGTACACGATCACCTTCGCGCGGTTCGCGGCCCGCTCGATCTCAACGCCCGCGATGTTCGCGTTGTAGAGGTACTGCTTGATGGCCCGCTTGATGCGGATGTCCTGGTGCAGCCACTTCTGGTAGGCCGCGCCGTCCTCGTACCACTTGCTGCTCCACGTCTTGATTACGCCGACGCGGAAGCCATACGGATGGGTCTTTTGTCCCATGGATTCGATCCTCTACTTACGTACTTACGCTTTTGCGCCGATGCGCTTTACGCCTTGCGCTCTTCGAGCTCGATCACGATGTGCGACACACCCTTGGTGATTCGCGTCGCCCGGCCCATGGCGCGCGGGCGCCACCTCCGGTTGAACTTGTTCGGGGCCTTGTCGACGGTCGCCTTGCTGACGAACAGGGCGTCGATGTCCGCCCCCGTCTGCTGCGCGTTGGCGACCGCGCTCTCAATGATCTTCTTGATGACAGGCGCGCCGCTCTTGTTCGTGAACTGGAGCAGCTGGATCGCCTCGGCCGCATCGCGGCCGCGCACCAGATCGGCGATCATCCGCGCTTTCCGCGGCGCGATCCGCGAAAACCTCGCGCTGGCTTTGCTTCCCATTTCGAGACACCTCGCGGAACCGGCAGGTAGCCCGCTTGTGGCCTGCCGGCTTTCGGTTCGAATCGAACCGGTTGAGCCGTCGTACGCTCCCGTGTTTCAACCTGACGTGGTTCCCGGAGGACCAATCGAGGGTCCCCCCTCGCGTCACCGGGGGGAGTCCCGCGGCGGCCGAGGGGGCAAGCTGAGGCGGAGGCGCCGTTACGGCTTTATCTGCGGTGGCCGCCACGCGGCGGTTCACCAGGTAGTGGGGAGCGCGCTTCCTAGCAGGGTGGGAAATCGTTCGCAAGAGAGATCAAAATGTTTTTTGCTTGTTCAGCCCGCCGAAGGCCAACCCACCTGATCAAAAAGGTTGGACGCCTGAACAAGCGTTTCTGGAGCTTCTCCGCTTTTCGAATCACTCTTCCTCTTTGCTCGCGGCGCCTGCCTCTAGCTCGAGCGCTCGGGCGGCTGAGGAAGGCCCTCCTGCCTGCCCTCGTATATAGAATCGGGCGTCGTGACACGCTTCTGGAGGTCTCAATACATGCTTTCTCGTACGAACTCTTCGATCGCTCTTTCCCTC
>DASQNL010000523.1:0-5753 GCA_035644995.1 Pyrinomonadaceae bacterium
AGGGGTAAAGGAAGAAACCTGTTTTCTTCCTTTACCCCTTCCCCTTTTCCCTGCGCCCCGCTCCTGCCTTCAAATCACCGTGCCGTTTTTAACGGTCGCGTTTTTCGGCACGATGATGATGCCCTCGCGGATGTAGTAGCCCGCCGCTTCGTTGTCGAAGTGTTTGATGCCCGCATCGTTCACCAAGCGGACGTTCGCGCCGATGCGCGCGTTCTTGTCGATGATGGCGTGGCGGATCACCGTGTCGCGGCCGATGCCGATGAGCGGGCGACCGGCGGCCGCGTCGGCGCGCATTTCTTCGATTGGCTGGTAGTAATCCGCGCCCATCAGATAAGTGTCTTCGATGCGCGCGCCCGGCTCGATGCGTGTGCGCAGGCCGACCACGGAACGCGCGAGCCACGCGCGGTTGATGATGCTGCCGTCGCCGATGATCGAATCGACGATCTCGCAGTGGTGAACTTTCGAGGGCGGCAGGTAGCGCGGCCGCGTGTACATGGGAGCTTCCGTGTCGAAGAAGTTGAACTTCGGCAGGAGCGAGGTCATGTCAAGGTTGGCGGAGTGGAAGGCCGAGATCGTGCCGATGTCTTCCCAGTAGTCGTCGAAGAGATACGACTGTACGTTGTAGTCCTTGATGGCGGCGGGGATCACCTCGCGCCCGAAGTCTACCCAGGCCGGGTTCTCGGCGAGCAGTTCGCGCAGGCGTGTGTAGTTGAAGACGTAGATGCCCATCGAGGCGAGGAAGGGGCGGCGCGCGGCCTCTTCCGGCGAGAGGCCGAAAGCGGTCGTATCCACGCGCATCTCTTCGAGGGCTGCGCCCTTCGGCTTTTCGCGAAACTCAAGGATGCGCCCGGTGGGGTCGGCCTTGAGCAAGCCGAACTCTTCGGCCGCCTCGCGCACGAAGGGCACGACCGAGACGGTTACGTCGGCCTTCGTCTCGAAGTGACGCGCGAGAAACTTGCGGTAGTCCATCCGGTAAAGATGGTCGCCGGAGAGAATCAGGAGCGTGTCGATGCCCCAGTCGTGAATGTGCGGCAGCACTTGCCGCACGGCGTCGGCCGTGCCCTGAAACCACTGGGGGCTGTCGGGCGTCTGCTCGGCGGCGAGTATCTCGACGAAGCCGTCGGAGAAGCCGCTGAAGCGATAGGTGCGCGAGATGTGGCGGTTGAGCGACGCGGAGTTGTACTGCGTGAGCACGAAAATCTGCGTGATGTCCGAGTTGATGCAGTTCGAGATCGGGATGTCCACGAGGCGATACTTACCGCCGAGCGGCACGGCGGGCTTGGAACGCTGGTGCGTCAGAGGAAACAGGCGCGTGCCCGCGCCGCCGCCGAGGACGACCGCCAGCACCTTATGTCCGGATGGCATCACTTATTTCACCGTTAGTTGAAACTGGAAGAACTTGTGTGCGTCCAGCATAGACGCAAAGGAGGTCGCGTTCAAGAGGCCGGCACGCCCGATCAAGCGTAAGATGACTGCGCGCGTGAAGAAAAAACCGCGCGGCGGATAATTTTCGCCGCTCCCGCGCGCCGGGAAAATTTTCGGGCGCGGGCGCGTGAGAGCGGCCAACCAAATTTCGCGCGCCGTGTCTATGTTACCGGGGCACTTTGAACGAAGACGGAGAACGACTTGAGCGAACCGGGCGAGAGCGAATTGATCGGGCGCGCACAGGGAGGCGATGCGGAGGCGTTTGCCACGCTGGCGCGCTCCTACGAGCGGCGGCTCCTGCTGCTCGCGCTCCACTACTGCCGCGACCGCCACGACGCCGAAGACCTCTCGCAGGAAGTTTGGCTCAAGGCTTTCCGCGCGCTCAAGAGTTTTCGCGGCGAGTCGAGTTTCTACACGTGGCTGCGGCAGATCACGATCAACACGTTTCTCAATGAGCGGCGCGCGCCCCCCGCGCAGGAGCGCGCTCGCGTCGTCGAACTCGACGCGTGGGAAGCCTCCAGGCGCGACGGCGGGGCGAGGCCGGAAGAGATCGCGTTTCCTCTCGCGCGTGCGCCGCGCGGCGTGGAGGAAAATCTCGAACAACAGTTCCTCGTCGCGCGCGTGCTCGACGCGCTCGGAGATTTGACGCCGCAGCAACGCTTGATCTTCCTGCTCAAACACCAGGAGGGGATGACCTACGAAGAGATTTCGGCCGCCCTCGGCTGCTCGGCGGGCACGACGAAGAAAGCCCTGTTTCGCGCCGTTCTGAAAGTGCGCGAGCGTTTGGGCGTCACAGCGACGGGAGAGGCGGGCTACCGGCCTGCGGCCGTCAGAAAGAGTTGTTAAGCGGGAGTTGGACACGATGCACGATTGCCGGGAGATGCAAGATAGCCTGATCGATTTACTCTTCGACGAGACGGATGCCGCGTCGCGCACGCGCCTGCGCGCCGAGGTCGGACGTTGCGCCGCCTGCGCCGCGCAGTATCGCTCGTTCGCCGCGACGCTCGACGCCTGCGACGAGGCTTCCGCCGCGCTCTCTCCCGGCGATAACTACTGGCCTCAGTATCACGCCGCGCTCACGCGTCGGCTGCACGTCGCGGCGCGCGACGCGCAAGGAGGCGGGCGCACGTCGCAGCCGCCGATACCGCCTTCGCGCACGCCGTTTTGGAAGCGTCTGTTGACGACTTCGATTCGCGTGCCCGCGCCGCTCGCCGCCGCCGCCGCGCTTGTGCTGATCGCCGCGTGCGCGCTCGCGCTCGCGCTGGTCGCGCGCCCCGCGCCCGAACCCGTGTTTGTCGCCGCGCCCGCAGCCGGGCGGCCGGAGGTCGCGCCGCAGATCAAGTTTATCGAAGTGCCCGTCGTGCGGGAGAAGACCGTCACGCAAATAATTTACGCGCCCCGTCGCGCCGACGAGACGCGCCGCGTCGCCCCGCGCGAAAACCTGGCCGGGGTCGGACGGCGAAACGCGCCTCCTCCGCCCGTCGCGAATATGCCGACAGCGCGCCCGAACCTTTCAGGCTTCAAGCCCGCCGAAGAAGTGAACCTGCGCATCATCAAGGACGGCGACGCCCATGAGCAATAAAGCGAACCGCTCAAACTTCATCCGCCTCGCGCTGCTACTGTCGTTGCTGCCGTGCGCCGGCATCCGCGCGCGAGCGCAGAGCGGCGCGGCGGCGGCGGCGCGACCCGAACAGTTCGTCATGCCGCTGCACGGCGAGGGCTTCATCGCCTTCAAGATCGAGGCTGCCCCGGCCGCGGGCGCGCCTCAAGTGTCGGCCAAGCTCGAAGAGATTCGCGCCTCGCTGACTCCGCAAGCGTTGCTCGCCGACAAACACGTCGTCCACCGCGTGCTGTTGGACGCGGACGGCGGTTTTGTCTTCGGCTACGACCTCGTCGTCGAACCCGTCGTGGCGACGAAGCAGTTCAAGGTTTCGCTCAAACCCATGAGCGCGGAGTTTGAGGAACAACTGCGCGCGCGCCGCCCGTCAACGACGACGACGAACCGCGCCGGGCAGAACGTCTCCACCCTGCCCCGCGCCGCCGACGCTCAACTCATCGAAGACGGCGACGCCTTCGCGCTCGACCTGCTCGTCAACCCGCAGACGGGTGTGAAGATCGTGGATGTCGTGAAAGTCTCTTTCGACCGGGCGCGGCTGTGGAGCGCGCCGTCGCGCCGCAGCGCGCCCCCGCGCGACTTCACGCTCGGCAACGTCGAACTCGCCGTGCGCGACCACCGGTTGACCATCAACGGCGAACTCGTCGGCGGCGGACGCGGCAGACCTGCGCGCGGGTGCGCGGGCGCGCTCGTCTGGTTTTACGCTCCCGGCCGCGGCCGCTTCATCTTCTCGCTCATCCCGCACGAAGGCTACGACTTTCAGAAAGTCGGCCGCATCGAGAACAACAAGATTTCGTTCACGCTCGGCGGCGACGACTATGAGTGGACTTCGAGCGCGCCCGTCGTCGGCACGAGCGGCGGCAATTGGAACCTGTGGGTGCTGCACGATGCCGGTTACGTCTCCGACTTCGATTCGGTGGAACAGATCGTGGAGGGCGCGGAGGGCGCGCCGCCCGCGAGCGGCGCGGCTTCGCCCGAATGGCTGCGCGATTCTCTGGGACGCCTCACGCGCGAACGACGCGCCGAATTTGAAACGCGCGGCGACCAACGGAAGCGCGCCGCCCGCCGCCCGCGCGTGCTCGTCGGCGGCGCGGATCGCATCGAGAACCTTTTGCCCAAACGCTAGAGACGCCGCTTCCGCCCCGGCGAAAGATTAAACGCATTCGAGTTTGCGCGCCCGGCCGCAAAGGCCGACGCGCAATCGCAAACCCTTAACCTTACCGAATTCGTAGGAGACAATTTAATGAACAGCAAAACCGGCTGCGCGGCAGCCCTTATCCTTCTGTGTCTATTTTCCGCTCCCGGCGAAGCGCGCGCGCAAGCGCGGGAGGACGTGCCGAAGGTCGAAGTGGGCGTACAATTTTCGTCGCTCACGTTGAGCGACAATTTCAACACGACCCAGCCGGGCTTCGGCGGGCGCGTCACCTACAATCTGACGGAGAGCGTCGCGGTGGAGGCCGAGACAAACTTTTTTCCGAACGAGTTGAGTTTTCGCACCGACCACAGCGGCGGGCGGGCGTCGCAGGCGCACTTCGGCGTGAAGGCCGGAAGACGCTTCGACAAATTCGGCCTCTTCGCCAAAGCCCGCCCCGGCCTCGTGCATTTCACGAAGACGCAGCGGGTGAGCGGCTTCTCCACCGACACCTTCAACGGAGAAACATTCATCTTCCCCAATTTCCGCACGCAGAGCGTCACGCACTTCGCCACGGACATCGGCGGAGTGATTGAGTTCTACCCCTCGCGCCGTCTCGTCACGCGCTTCGACGCGGGCGACACCATCATCCGCCACGGCGGATATGACGCGCCCCGCTTTTTCAGCGGCGAACTGGAACACAGACCCTCCGCCGTTACCCACAACTTCCAATTCACCGCCGGGATCGGCTTCCGCTTCTAATGCGGAACGCAGAGAGCGGCCGCGACGAGTTTGCTGCCCGTCGCGGCCGCTCCGCGTTCTTTCGTCGTGCGTCGTCGCTCCGCGGCGCGTGAATCTTCAGCGCCCGCGCTTAGAAGCTGTTTGAACGAGTCCCATGAGGGACGATTGCTAATAGCCCGGCACTTTAGCGCCGGGGGTCGGGCAGCAGGATAAAGTGTGAGTCCCGGAGGGACGATTGAATGTTCATCACCATTCAATCGTCCCTCCGGGACTCCATGTCAAATGCACGTTCACCATCCCGGCCATCAATGGCCGGGCTATGATCAAATGTCCCTCCGGGACAAATACAGCTTTACTTTTCAAACAGCTTCTTAGCTTCGTCGCGCTCGCCGCCCGCGCGCAGTTGTCATGGCCGCGCGCCGTGCGTCTTGATGCTCGCGCCCGCTCGTGCGGCGTGCGCGCGGGTGGCGAATCGCCCTCGCGGGTAGGCGAGGCGCACGCCCTGTCTGCGCAGTGCGGGATTAACGATTTCGATTTTGAGTTCGTGGAAGGTCGCTTGCGGATGTTTGGGCGCAGGCTTGTAGCTGATGAAGCGCTGACCGTACAGCCCCCGTTCGATCCGGGTTAAAGCCGTCAGCAGTTCTTCGCGCTGTCGGGGGAAGAAGGCCAGCCCGCCCGTGCGCTCGGCCAAACTCCGCAACGCGCTTTTGTCCACTTCTCCGAAACTTTTCACATCGCCGAGGCCGACGGCATACACGGCCACGCCGTTCTTGAGCAGACGCTTGATGGCCTCGTCCTTTTTAATCCGGCTGCTCGTATCCTGACCGTCGGTCAAGAGCA
>DASQNL010000524.1:0-7115 GCA_035644995.1 Pyrinomonadaceae bacterium
GCTCGACACGCGCGGCCACAACTGGGAACTCCTGCGCCAGGGCGCCGAAACCGAAGGCTTCTATTTCGAGCCGCTCGAATTGCCCGGCGGCAACGCCACGCACGCGCTCCTCTGGATCGCGCGTTCCGACGTGGAGGCCGGGCGCGGGCGCGCCTACGACAAACGCTTCCTCAACCTCTCGAATCCCTACGGCGACAAACGCCTCCGCGGCTGGCGCGGGTATACCGAGACGCGCTACTTCGACGCCGACAACCGCCGCGTGACGCGCGACGCTCCCGGCGCGCGCCCCGTCGAACTGATCCCGCTCGCGCTCTACGGGCTTGACCACCCGAAGATACCGATCCTGCTCGTGGACTTCCGCGACAACCTGAACCCGAAGCGACGCGAGATGTCGCAGCGCGTCTTGCAGGATGTCGCGCGCACGACGGCGAGCCTCACGCAGCTCGACCTCCCCTTCTTCCTCGGCCGCGCCGTCTACGATTTCGTCACCGACCGACGCGGCGCGGATGTCAACCAACCCACGCGCCTGCGCGCCTACTCGCAACTCAAACTGCTGCTCGCGCTCGACGCCTCGCTCGATTCCGAACTCCGCGCCGAAGTTTCGCGGAAGCTCGAACGCGTCTCGCTGAACCCGCTTGAAAACGACACGCAGGCCGAGGCGCGTCTCGCCCGCGAACAATACGCCGCGCTGCTCGCGCACGCGCGCCGACCCTCCGGCGGACTCGCCGACAAACTCGAACGCGACCGCCGCGCCGAACTCACGCCCCTCGTTCATTCCCGCACCGAACAAGTTCTGTTGCGCGTGGCGAGCGTCGCCACCTTCGGCCTCTACCGTCACCGCGAACAGGCCGCGCCCGGCGCACAGTTCGCCGCGCTCGACGCCTCGCGCCGACTCACGCACCATCGTCAATTCCTGCGCGAGGTCGCGCGTTCCGGCGCGACCATCGAAGTGCAGTGGAACATCGCGGACGTGCGCCGCGCGCTCGCCTTCGTCAACGAACACGGCGCGCGCGCCGACGGCAAAACGGCGGCCGCCATCGGGCGCATCTTCGCCCACACGGAGGACGAGGAGACGCGGCGGCTCTGCCTCTCAAGTCTCTATCGCATCAACAACGAGACGGCCAAGAACACGCTCGTGCGCATCTACCGCGACGAAGCCGCCGACGCTCGCTGGCGCGCCCTGAGCGCGGATTACCTGCGCAAAGCCGCGCGCGAGTCGCAGCGCATCTCTCATGGCGACGCGCGCATCATCGCCGCGATCTCGGCCGCGGGAGGACAATAAGCGCGCGATGGACGAACGAAACGCACAGGGACGGTGGCGCAACGCGAAACGCCTGCGGGTGTTCTCGTCCGGCTCATGTTCCGTCTCGGCGACTTCTCTCATCTCCCCGCCGCGCGCAGGCCGCCGCTCGCCGCTCGCCGCTCGCCGCCGCCGCGCGCTCGCGTTCGTCGCGTGCGCGTGGCTTCTGCTCGCCGCCCCCGGAGCTTTCGCGCGAGGGGCGCGTCGCCTCGTCGTAGTTAAAGTTGACGGGCTGTCGCAGGCCGTCATCGACCGTTACGTGGGCGAGCGCGACCCGCGCACGGGCAAGAGCTTGTTGCCGTGGTTTGAGCACGTCTTCTACGAGCGGGGCACGCGCCTCGCTAATTTCTACGTGCGCGGCTTAAGCCTCTCCGGCCCTTCGTGGTCGCTGCTCGACACCGGGCAGCACTTGCAGATCAAGGGCAACGTCGAGTTCGACCGGCTCGCGTTGCACTCCTACGACTATCTCAACTTCATTCCCTTCTGGCTCGGCACGGCGGGCAAGATGCGCGTGGACATGCCCGGCGCGGAACTGCTCGACGAACTCGGCGTCCCCCTCCTCGTCGATTCCTACCCTTACGACGAGCGACACGTCAGCTTCCAACTCTACCAGCGCGGCACGCGCTGGACGACGCTCGAACGCGGCCTCAAGAATCGCTTCCTGACGCGCACGCCGCGCGAGTTGTTCGATGAGTGGCTCGTGGAATTCGAGGTGCGCAATATCTTGATGGAGCAGCTTGAGCGCGAGTTGTTGGAGAAGTTGAAAGACCCGCGCATCCGTTATCTCGATTTCTACACGACCGAGTTCGACCACGCCGCCCACCACAACCGCGACCGCGAGACGCAACTCGTCGCCGTGCGCGAACTCGACCGCATCATCGGGCGCATCTGGACGACCATCGAGGCGACGCCGCAGGCGAACGAAACCGCTCTCGTCGTCGTCTCCGATCACGGGACGAACACGGATGAGCGCATCTACAGTCAGGGCTTCAATCTCGTCAAGCTGTTGGGGAGCCGCGCGGGCGGCGGCCATCACGTCATCACGAAGCGGCGTTTGCTCAGCGACTACGCCCTCAAAGGCATCTACCCGCTCGTGCCCTTGATCACGACGACCACCGAGGATTCTTACTACCTCGAAGGCCGGAGCACGGACTACCCGACCGCGCTCGTCGATTTCGACGGCAACGAACGCGCCTCCATTCACCTGCGCCACACCGACCTCAACGTGCTGCACATCCTGCTCGAAGAATTGCGCGGCAAACGTCTCTCGCCCGCGCTCGCACGCGCCGCCACCGAAGCCTTTTTCCAGACCATCGAAACGCACCGCGCCCGCTGGCAAAAGTTGCACGCCGACATGCAGGAAGAACTCGCCGCGCTCGGCCGGCTCGTCGAGCGCGAACGCGCCCTCGTCGCCGCGCAGCCGAAGAAGTGGACGCGCGCCGACGCCGACGCCGGGCGCGACCAGGCAGCGCGCCGCATCAAGGCTCGCGCCGATTCGTCGGCGGCCGACATTCGCCTGTACGCCGAATACGCGCGCACGCTCGCCAATCTCCTCTCGCTCAAACGCGAGAACTTCGACGCCGCGCGCATCAACGTCGCGGACTATCTCGCCAAAGGCTCGATGGGCGACCAAAACAGCATCGACGACTTGCGAAATTACGTCGTCGGCCTCGGCGCGGGCGGACTCATGCTCGCGCCCGACGGTTCGCTCGACCTGCAAAAGAGTTTCACGCGCGTCAACTACTTCGCCCTCTTGCGCGAGGCGCGCGTGCGCAACAACGTGCAGAGCGGCGTTGACAGCCGCCCCGTGGATTTCGTCGCCGCGCGCGTCCCGGCCGAAGCCCTGACCGGTGCCCACGGTAAAGATTTTCGCGCGGACGAGGCCGTCTGGCTCTATCGCGGCGAAGACACGCAGGCCTTGCTCCTCGCGCGCCGCGAGCGCGACGGCGAACTGCGCCTGCGCTACGTGCCGGTCGCCAACCTGCATCAGGAACCCGGCGGCCTGATCCGCTACGAGCGCGCCGCGTGGCGGGCGGAACTCCCGCTCAAGATGTGGGAAGACGCGAAGCTCTCCGTGCCCCCCGGCGTGCGGCGCGAAGATTGGCTCGACGGCTGGCACACCGATCTCGAATGGCTCCGCGCGCTGCACCTGACGACCTACTCCAACGGACTCGTCGGCCTCCAGGAACACTTCGGGCGACACGTCGCCCCGGCCATCGCGGCCGACGTGCCCGGCCTCTCCGTTGACGAACAACTCATCCGGCGTTTCCGCCGACGCCAACGCCTGCTCGTCGAGACGGACATGCTCGTCCTCGCCAACAATCATTGGAACTTCGACGTGCGCGGCTTCAACCCCGGCGGCAACCACGGCTCGTTCTTCCGCGTCTCCACCCACTCGACTCTCATGCTCGCGGGCGGAGCGGCCACGCGTATCCCCCGCGCATTGGTCATTCGTGAGCCGTATGATAGTTTGAGTTTCGTGCCGACGATTCTAGCTCTCACCAACCAGCTGCCGCCGCCCGCGCAAATTTCACCCGCTCGCCTCGACGAGCGGCCGCGCCCTTATCCCGGCCGCATCATCAACGAACTTTTCGACTCGCGGCAGGCTCCGCCCGTTCCGACTGTGGGCGCGGCGGCCTCTTCAGGCGCGCCCGCCAAAGCGGAGGTCTCGCCTTGATCTCGCTCGACGAGAAAGCCAGAGCCGCCGCCCTCGCGGCGACGCGCGACAGTGAAGCTGAAGCCGCCGCCGGCAAGAGCGGCCGCGGCCGCATGGTCGGCGTGCAGTTAGTGGCTTTCGCGCTCGGCTTCGCGCTGCTCGTCTACGTCGTCAAACGCGTCGGCGTGCAATCCATTTTCGACACGCTCGCGCGCGTCGGCCTCGGCTTTTTCGTCCTGCTCGCCATCAGCGGCACGCGCCATTTCTTCCGCGCCGTGCCGATGTATCTGGCCGTGCCGCCCGGCCGGCGGCATTTCAATCTCTGGCAGGCGTTCACGACCCGTCTGAGCGGCGAGGCGGTCTCATTTCTCACTTTTACGGGGCCGCTTCTCGGCGAGGCCACGAAGGCCGCGCTCCTGCGCAAGCGCGTTCCGCTCGTCACGGGCGTGCAGGCGCTCGTCGTCGATAACCTGCTCTACAATCTCTCGGTCGCTCTCTTCATTCTGAGCGGCGCGTGCGTCATGCTCGCGTCCTACAACCTGCCCGACGCCGCGCACTACGCGCTGCTTCTCATCGCCACCCTCGCCATGCTGACGCTGCTCGCCGTCGGGTTCGCCGCCTCGCGCCGCGTGATGCCGCTCACGTGGTTTATCGAACGCCTCGCCGCGCGCGGGTTCGAGCCGCGCGCCCTCTCCCGTCGCCGCGCGCACATCAACGAACTCGAATCCAACATCTACGATTTTTACCACCGGCATCGCGGCTCCTTCTTCCTCATCGTCGTCTTCGATCTCGCCGCCCACGTGTCGAGCGTCGTCGAAGTTTACGCGACGCTGCGCATGCTCGGTTTCCGCCCCGGCTTCGACGCGCCCTACGTCATCGAGTCTTTGACGAAGGTGATCAATTTCGCGTTCGGCTTCGTGCCCGCCACCATCGGCGTCTACGAGGGCGGCACGGAAGTCATCCTGCGCACGCTCGGCTTCGCCGCGGCGACGGGCATCACGCTCGCGCTCGTGCGCAAGGCCGGGATGATTTTCTGGACGGGCATCGGCCTCGCCCTGCTCGCCACCGGCATGCTCCCGGCGGCCTCGCGCCGCCTCATCGAACGCCACCCGCGTTTACGGAAAGCCATGGACAATCTCGTTCTCTCAAACATCGCACACCGCCCGGCGCGCACCCTCGTGAGCGTCGCCGGCATCGCCGTCGGCGTGTTGCTCGTCGTGTTCACGGTCGGCCTGGCGCACGGGGTTTTGCGCGAGCGCGGGCGGCGCGAGGCCGGGGTCGGCGCGGAGATCATGCTGCGCGCTTCCGGCACGGTCGGCCTGAGCGGTTCGCAACCGTTCGCCATGCCCGTCGCGCACGCCGCGGAAGTGGCGCGCATCGCGGGCGTGCGCGCCGCCGTCCCGCTCGGCCAAACCACCGCCAGCAGCGACAGCGGCTTCGGCGTCCGCCTCGTCGACGGGATCGATTTCAACTCCTACTCGCAACTTGCCGGGATGCGGATGGTGGCGGGCGAACCGCTCCCCAACGCGGGCGACGTGGCTATCGTCGACACGATCTGGATCGAACAACGCAAAGCGCGCGTCGGCGACACGCTCGAACTCTACGACCGCCCTTTCCGCATCGCCGGCATCTACGAACCGCCCGGCGGCGCGCGCATCAAAATCCCGCTCGCCACGATGCAGGAACAGGTGGGAAGCATGGAGAGTTGCACGAGCATCCTAGTCGCCGCCGCGAACCCGGCCGAGCAAGACGCCTTGGCCGAACGCATCCATCAGGCCTTCCCCGAAGACCAGATCATCTTCACGCGCGATCTGCCGGAACTCTACGCGACGGGCGTGCCCGCTCTGAACGTCTTCATCAACGTCGTCGTCGCCATCGCCGCCGCCATCAGCATGCTCGTCATCCTGCTCGCCATGTACACGACCGTCACGGAGCGCACGCGCCAGATCGGCATCTTGAAATCGCTCGGCATGTCCAACACGATGATCGCCTGGGTGATCGAGCAAGAGGCGTTGCTGGTGAGCATGCTCGGCGTCGTGCTCGGACTCGCGCTCACCTTCGCGGCGCGTTTCGCGCTGATGCGCGTCAGCAGCCTGAGCGTCGAGATCGAGCCGCGTTGGGTTCTGATCGCGCTGCTCATCGGCGTGGTGGGCGGCAGCATCGGCGCGCTCTACCCCGCGCTGCGCGCCGCGCGCCAAGACGCCGTGGACGCGCTCAGCTACGAATAGCCGCCGCTCTCTCTCCGAGCCGACCGCCCGCAGCATGAAAACTCCGGCCGTCGTCTTCCACGAGGAAGACGACGGCCGGAGTTTTAGCTGCCGCTGCGTCGGTTTTACCGCCCGTTATCGACGCGCACTTCGCGCACGGCGCGCGCCATGAAATTCTCCACGTCGGCCAGCGTGCGCGGGAGCGCGGCCGACATGTTGCGGTGGCCGTTCGCCGTGATCACCACGTCGTCTTCGATGCGCACGCCGATGCCCTTGTACTTCTCGAAGGCCGGGCGCACGGCGGCGGCGAACTTCCGGCCTTCCTCCGTCTTCGACAAATTATCGAGCGCGTCGAGCCGGATGTAGAGGCCGGGTTCGATGGTGAAGACCATGCCGGGTTCAAATCGCGTGTTGAGCGCGCCGACATCGTGGACGTTCATGCCGAGCCAATGCGAGGTGCCGTGCAGGAACCAGTATGCGTATTGAGACGAGTTGCGATCCGTGATCAGGCCGAGACGCAGCAGCGCGTCTTTCACCACTTCGACGGAAGCCCTGTTCACATCGGCGAAGGTGTTTCCCGGTTGCGCCACGAGCATCGAGGCATTCTGCGCCGCCAGCACCGCGTTATAGATGTCGGCCTGCGCCGCCGTGAACTTCCCGCCCACCGGAAACGTCCGCGTCACGTCGGCCGTGTAGTGCCCGTACTCCGCGCCCACGTCCATCAGCAGCAGGTCGTTCGCGTTCACCGCGCCTTCCGACTCGACGTAGTGCAGGGTCGTCGCGTTCGGGCCGCAGCCGACGATTGACGGGTAGCCCCAGTGGTTCGCGTGCCGCCGCTTGAAGGTGTAGTCAACTTCCGCCTCTACTTCATACTCCCATTTCGAGCGCGCGGCCACGGCCATCGCGCGACCCAGAGCCTCAATCGTGATGTCTACGGCGTGCTGTAAGAGTT
>DASQNL010000525.1:0-2168 GCA_035644995.1 Pyrinomonadaceae bacterium
AGGCGAACTTCAAGACGATCTCGGACGCGGCGAAATCTCTGAACGGGAAAATGACCGCTATCGAAGAGGAGTTGTACCAGACGAAGAACCAGAGCAGCCAAGACCCGCTCAACTACCCGATTCGCCTGAACAACAAACTGGCCGCGCTCGGCGGCACCATCTCGAACGCGGACAGCGCGCCGACCGCGCAGGCTTACGCCGTTTACGAAGACCTCACGGGGAAGATCGACGCGCAGTTGCGCAGGCTGGAAGCGGTGATGAAGACAGACCTCCCGGCCTTCAACGCGCTGGTGCGCGAGCAAAACATCCCCGCCGTGATCGTCAAACCGACGGGGGGGCAGGCCGGCAGGCCGTGAAGGGAAGGGATGAGGGCGGAGGGATGAAGGATGAATGAAAGGAAGAGTAGTGCCTGCTAGTGTATGCCCATGCCCAAATTAAATGTCCTTAGTTTCAGTCCCGAAGTTGAAGAAGCGTTAGGGGCCGGGCGTCCCGTCGTCGCCCTCGAATCGACGGTCATCGCGCACGGTCTGCCGCGCCCCTTGAATCTGGAAACCGCGCGGCGGCTCGAACGCATCGTCCGCGCCGGGGGCGCGACGCCCGCCACCATCGCCATCCTCGGCGGCGAGTTTTGCGTTGGGCTTGACGACGCGCAACTCGAACACCTTGCCACGAGCGGCGACGTGAAAAAGATCAGTCGCCGCGATTTGCCCATCGCCGCCGCGCGCCACTGGGACGGGGCGACGACCGTGGCCTCGACGATCTGGATCGCGGAGCGGGCGGGGTTGGAAGTCTTCGCCACCGGCGGCATCGGCGGCGTGCATCGCGGCCTCTTGCCCGACGTTTCCGCCGACTTGCCGGAACTGGCGCGCGCGCGGCGCATCGTCGTCGTCTGCTCCGGCGCAAAGAGCGTGCTCGACCTCCCGGCCACGCGCGAGTGGTTGGAGACATACGGCATCACCGTCGTCGGCTACGGCTGCGACGAGTTGCCCGCCTTTTACACGCGCGCGAGCAGCCTGCCCGTTGACGTTCGCGCAGACACGCCGGACGAGGCGGCGGCGATAGCCCGCGCGCAGTTTGCGCTGGAGAAGGAAGGCGCGCTGCTCGTCTGCGTGCCCGTGCCCGCCGCGAGCGAAGTTCCGCCGGACGTGCTGCGGGAAACTTTGGAAGCGGCTCTCGCCGAAGCCGTGCGCGCGCAGATCAACGGTCGCGAACTGACGCCCTTCCTCCTCTCGCGCATGTCCGAGCAAAGCGGCGGCGCAACGCTCCGTGCAAACATCGCGCTGCTCGAACAGAACGCGCGCGTCGCCGCGAAGATTGCACAATTTGTCCGTTGTCCGTAGTCAGTTGCCTGTGGCTCTCACACGAGTTGCTAAAGATGGGAATGTTCAACTAACGACAGACAAAAAACAACTGACAACTGACTACGGACAACGGACGTTCTTATTATGATTGTTGAAGAGAAGAAACGCGCGGGCAAGATCATCGGCCAACTGAAGCGCGCGTACCCGGACGCGCGCTGTTCGCTGAATTATTCGACGCCGCTGGAGTTGTTGATTGCGACGATCCTGTCGGCGCAGTGTACGGACGAGCGTGTCAACATCGTGACGGCAGAGTTGTTCGGAAAATACCGGAGCGCGGAGGATTACGTGAACGCCGCGCCCGCCGAACTTGAGCGCGACATTCACTCGACCGGATTTTTTCGCAACAAGGCGAAGTCGATTCAGGGCGCGTGCCGGATGATCCGCGAGCAACACGGCGGGCGCGTGCCGGAAACTCTCGAAGAGTTGATCGCGCTTCCGGGCGTGGCACGCAAGACGGCCAACGTCGTGCTCGGCAACGCCTTTCAAATCGCATCCGGCGTCGTCGTCGACACGCACGTCGCGCGCGTCTCGCAACGTTTGAAGTTGACCACGCACGAGCAGCCCGAAAAGATCGAGCGCGACCTCATCGAACTCGTGCCGCGCAAAGACTGGATCATCTTCCCGCACCTCCTCATCGCGCACGGGCGCGCCGTCTGCAAAGCACGCACGCCGCTCTGCGCCGAATGCCCCGTCGAACCGCTCTGCCCCTCATCTCTGTTGAAAACGATGAACGCGGAACGATGAATAAGCGCAACAACTCGCTTGAGTGCTTTTTCATTTCGCGTCTGAGCCCGCCGGGCGGTGTTC
>DASQNL010000526.1:0-4127 GCA_035644995.1 Pyrinomonadaceae bacterium
CGCCTGCTCACGCTCGAAGATGCGATCCGCAAAATGAGTTCGCTCCCGGCGCAAACCTTCCGCCTGCGCGACCGCGGCCTCGTGCGCGAGGGCTTCGCCGCCGACCTCGTCATCTTCGACGAAGCGACCGTCAACGACCGCGCCACCTTTGAAAAGCCGCACCAGTACCCGACCGGCATCAGTTACGTCTTCGTCAACGGTCAGGCGGCGGTGGCGGAGGGTGCGCCTACCGCCACGCGTTCCGGCATGGCTCTCGCGCGGCAATGACGATTCATCGGCCGTCGTTCTTGCCGCGCGCCCTCGGAACGCGTATGAGATTAAGCCCTACACCGCACAGTCGGTTTTCGCAGCAGGCATTGTTGAAAGCAGTACGTCTTAACGTGAACCCCGGAAAATTCCGTCTGCGGTCTTGAGCGCGGAGGCGGGGTTGCGTCACCAGCCAGAAATTTCTTAAAGATGAAAAGGAATCACTCCATGAGACACCATTTAGAGATCGCATGTCGAACGCTCATTCTCTCGCTCATGCTTTGCACGGGACTGAGCCTCGCACACGCGCAAGACATCACCGGCGCGCTCAACGGCATCGTGAAGGACACGACCGGCGCGGCCGTCGCGGGTGCGACCGTGACGATTTCCGATGAGAGTAAAAATATCGTCATCCGCACGGTCACCACGGGCGAAGAGGGAGAATACTCCGCGCCGTCGCTGCCGGTCGGAATCTATTCAGTGGCGGTTGAAGCGCCGAATTTTAAGAAGTCCATTCAAACCAATATCAAAGTCGATGTCGGGCAGCGTCGTTCCGTAGACGTTAATTTGGAGGCGGGAAATATCGCCGAGACCGTGACGGTCGAAGCCGACCCGGTCGCGGTTGAATTGACGACGGCCGCCGCCTCCACCGTGATTAACGGCGATCAGGTGCGCGAACTCTCGATCAACAACCGCAACTTCGTCCAACTCGTGACGCTCGCGCCGGGCGTTTCCAGCGACCTCGCCGATCAGGTTTACGTCGGCAACGTGAACCCGGAAGGGCAGGCGAATACGATCAACCTTTCGGTCAACGGCGCGCGCAGCAGCCAAAACACTTTTACGGTAGACGGCGCGGACATCACCGACCGCGGCTCGAACATCACGATTCAAGCCTTTCCCAGCGTGGATTCAATCGGCGAATTCAGGGTCTTGAGAAGTTTGTATCCGGCCGAATCGGGCAACAGCGGCGGCGGGCAAGTGAACGTCGTCACGCGTTCGGGCGGAGAAGACTTCCACGGCTCGCTCTTTGAGTTCGTGCGCAACGAGCGGCTCAACGCCAACGACTTTTTCAGCAACCAGACCGCGCCCGTCGGGCGCACGCCGGACGGCCGGGCGAAACGCCGCCCCTTCCGCTATAACAACTACGGCTTCACGGTCGGCGGCCCCATCTACTTCTTCAATTTCGGCGAAGGGTCGGACGGCGGCATCTTTAAAAAACTGAAGCGGACGTTCTTCTTCTTCTCCGAGGAACAGCGGCGCGACCTGCGTTACCCGACTTTGAACTCGACCGTGCCGGACGCGAATCTGCGGAGCGGGGTCTTCCCCATCCCCGTCTGCATCAACCGCAACGACGTGCCCGGCGCAACCTGCACCGGCGCGAACATCCTACCCGCCAACACGCCCCTGCCCGCCAATCTCTTCAACCCGGCGGCGGTGTCGTATCTCAATCAAATCTATAGCAAGATTCCGCTGCCCACGAACCCGGCCACTTACGGTCTGATCTCCGCCGCCGTCAATAAGGCGGACTTCCGTCAGGAGATCATCAAGATCGACCACAACTTCACCGATACTTTGTCGGCCTTCTATCGCTACGAGAACGATAAAATCCCGACGCTCGATTCCAACGCCCTCTTCTCCAGCGGTTCGGGTTTGCCGGGAGTTTCGACCACGCAAACGAATTCTCCGGGGCGCGCGCACACGTTTCAAACCACCTACGTCGTCAACCCGCGCGCCATCATCGAAGGGCGTTATGCCTACTCCTACGGCGCGATTCTCAGCGAGAACGTCGGTCTGATTTCGACCAGAAACTCCACCAACCCGGTCACGCTGCCCTTCGCCAACACGCGCGACCGCATCACCTCCATCGCGGGCAACGGCTTCAGCAACATTCAAGGGTTCGGCCCCTACGACAACTTCTCGAACAAACGCATCATGGGCGCGAGCCTGAGCCTCGTCAACGGCGGGCACACGATGAAGTTCGGCGGCAACTATTCCAAGTATCGCAAGAACGAGAATGCGCTCATCCTCGATGCCAACGGCGCCAACCAGGGAATTTTCACCGCCTTCTCCGCCGCGCTCCCGCAGGGGGTGACGGCCAGCACGGTCAACCAAAACTTGCAGCGGTGGGCTAACTTCCTCGTCGGCAACGCCCTGACGTTCGTGCAAGGCAAGTTTGATTACACGGGCGACCTGCGCCAGCACAACTATGAGGCCTATGCCCAGGACGAATGGCGTTTCAGACCGAATCTGACTTTGTACTACGGCGTTCGTTATTCGCAGTTCAGCCAGCCGACGGACAAAAACGGCCGCCTGTCGAATTTCGATCCGAGGCTCTACAATCCGGCCAATGCGCCGCAAGTGACCGGGGCGGGCAACCGCGTCGCCGGGACGGGCAACTTCTGCAACGGCATGTACGTCAATTCGCAGAATTATCAAACCGCCGTCAATTGCACTCCCGCCACGTCGCCTTTCGGCGAGCAAGTCGTCGAAACGGCGAAGAACAACTTTGCGCCGCGCGTCGGCTTGGCGTGGGATCCGTTCGGCGAAGGAAGAACCTCCGTCCGCACGGGCTACGGCATCTATCACGAACAGATTTTGTCCGGTTGGCTCTTGCAGATGATCGGGCAGAATCCGCCGTATCAAGAGAATTTCACGATCTCGAACACGCGTCTGGATAATCCGGGCGCGAGCGCGACCAATCCGCCTTCAGCGGCGGCCTCCACGATTCGCGGCATGGATCCCGACTGGCACACGCCCTACACGCAACACTGGTCGCTCGACGTGCAACATCAATTGACGAGCAACACCGTGGCCTCCATCGGCTATTACGGCTCCAAAGGAACGCACCTGATCGGCGTGGTTGAAATCAACGAACTCCCGCCGGGCAGGGCGCTTAATTCCCAGTGCGCGCCGGGGGCGAACACCTTCCAAACGCCGGGCGTCACGCTGGTGCCCTGTCTGGTGCCCGGAACGGGCTTTTTCACCACGGCGGCCACCAACCTGATCGACCAGCTTCGCCCCTACAAAGGCTATCGCTCGATCACGATGTTGTCGCCGCGCTTCAACTCGAATTACCACAGCATGCAGGTGTCGGCGCAGCATCGTTTTGCGGGCGAGTCGCAGGTGAATCTCGCCTACACGTGGTCGAAGAATTTGACCGATTCGCAGACCGACCGCTCGACCGCGCCGCAAAATTCTTACGACATCAGGAGCGAGTACGCCCGCGCCACGCTCGACCGGCGGCACGTTTTCTCCCTCAACTACATTTATGAATTGCCGTTCTTCAGAAGTCAGGAGGGCTTCACGGGCAAATTGTTGGGCGGGTGGCAAGCCTCCGGTATCGTGACCTACAACACGGGCTTGCCGTTCACGGCGACGACTTCCGCCTTCGACCCGGCCGGTCTGGGCTTCATTCCGGCGGCCATCGCCGGCGGTCGCCCGAACCTGCTCTGCGACCCGAACGCTAATGCTCCCCGCACCCAGCAGGAGTATTTCAATACCGCCTGCTTTCAGGCGAATCCCGCCGCGAACGAGACCAACATCGTCAACCTGCCCGGAAGCGCGGGGCGCGGCGTGATCAATGGGCCGAGCACGTCGCGCGTGGATTTCACCATGACGAAGAACATCCGTTTCAACGAAAGCATGCGCCTGCAACTGCGCGGCGAAGCCTTCAACATTTTAAACCATACGAACTTCCGCAGCCTCGGCACGAACAGAACGCTCGGCACGTTCGGGCAGGTGACGGCCGTGCGCGACCCGCGCACGATCCAACTCGGCGTGAAGTTCTACTTCTAAACCGGCAACCGGATTTTAATCCCGGCGAGAGAGCCGCTGGACGAAAATGTCCGGCGGCTTTCTTGTTGCCCCCTCCGGATGAAGAG
>DASQNL010000527.1:0-3425 GCA_035644995.1 Pyrinomonadaceae bacterium
ATTTCTCCCTTTTGTAATTCGATGAATGCGGCGCGTCCGCCCAAAGATGATGAACGCCCGCTGTCTCCCCTTGCTTAATATCCGGCGCGATTACCCATCAACATTTGCCCCGGATCGCTCTTTGCGCCGGAGTCGAAAAATTTGACGAGCAGGAGTCCGGCGATGAAGCCGCCGATGTGCGCGGCGTAGGCCACGCCGCCGCCCTCCTGCGAACCCTGTCCGAGCATGCCGAGTCCGTTGATCAACTGGAAGACGAACCAGAGGCCGATGGCGACATAGGCCGGGACGGTGCGCACCAGAAAACTAAAGATGATGACATGCACGCCGCGCGTCGGGTGCAGCAGCAGATAGCCGCCGAGCACGCCGGAGATTGCGCCCGATGCGCCGAGACTCGGAATGTACGGGTTCTGCCCGAAGGCCGTCGTCGAAAAGACGTGCGCGAGCGACGCGATCAGCCCGCACAGTAGATAGAAGATCAGGTACTTCACCTTCCCCATGCGGTGTTCGAGGTTGTCGCCGAAAATCCAGAGGAAGAGCATGTTGCCGAACAGGTGCGCCAGCCCGCCGTGCATGAACATCGAGGTCAGGAGCGTGAGATAGACGCTGCCGGGCGTCGGCTCAAGATTGATCCGCCCGACCGCCTCGCCCGTCGGGCCGGTGACGACGACGGGGCGGTCGATGTCCGTGCCCGACGTTATTTCCGCGGGCACGGTTGACCAGGCGTAAGTGAAGCGGTCGTTCGAGCCGAGTCCCTGAAAGAGGACGAAGACCAGAATGTTGGCCGCGATCAGGACGTAGTTGACGAGCGGCGTCGAGTGCCGGTCGGTATTGTCATCGCCGATGGGAAACATATTTTCTGATTCCTCCGCTGACGCGGCGGAGACTCGCGCGGCGAAACAATTTCGCGCCTGACGCCGGTTGAACCCCCGTTCGCCGCGTGACTCCGGCCTGCGCCTCTGCCCGCCTTGCAGTTAGAGATCATCTTTCTGCATTTAGCGTTCCGCGCGCCGCCCGCTTCAACCTGCTGCGGGCGAACACCTTATTTACTTGGGATTTCGGAGTTGTGACGCGGGTGTGGCTACTCTGTTAAAAATCGCAAAGAATTGTTCGCGTACACTTCCGCGCGCCGCGCACGCTTTTACTCCGCACAAGACGCGCGTGCCCCGACGCTTACCTTCGCAAACAATTTCCGAGACGCGTCGAAGCCACGGCGTCGAACTTTCAATCGATCACGTCATGGCTCGAAGGGCCGCCCGCGACGACGCCGCGCCGTTCGAGTTCGGGGACGTGCGGCTTCAAAAGTTCGTAGCCCTCACTTCTGGCAACGTAAGTCGCCGCCGTGATGTCGCCCGCGACATTCAGGGTGGTGCGGCACATGTCGAGTATGCGGTCCACGCCGAGGATGATGGCGATGAGCGCGGGGTTGATGCCGTAGGTGACGAGCATGACGATGATGAAGGGGATCGAACCGGAGGGGACGCCCGCCGTGCCGATGCCGCCGAGGATGGCGAAATAGGCGATGCCGAGTTGTTGATAGATCGTGAGGTCGATGCCCGCGAGTTGGGCGAGGAAAAGCACGGTCACGCCTTCGTAGAGAGCCGTCCCGTTCTGGTTGGCCGTCGCGCCGACGGTCAGCACGAAGCTGTTGATCTCGCGCGGCACGCCGAGGTTCTCCTCCGAGACGCGCAAGGCCGTCGGCAGCGTCGCGTTCGACGACGAGGTGGAGAAGGCCGTCAGCATCACGGTCTTGATGCGGCGGAAGAACTCCAGCGGGCTGATGCGCGAGAGGAAATAGACAGAGAGCGAATAGACGCCGAACATGTGCAGGGCGAGGCCGCCGAGCACGGTCAGGACGAACCAGCCGAGCGCTTGCAGGAGATCGAGGCCGAAGCGCGCCGTGTTGTTGAAAAGCAGGCAGGCCACGGCGAACGGCGCGATCTTCATGATGATGTCGATGATCTTCGCGGAGATTTCGAAGAGCGCCTGCAAGCCTTGCAGGAGCGGCGCGGCGACGTTCTCCGGGATGAGCGTGGCGGCGATGCCGAGGATAACGGCGAAGAACATCAGGTGGAGCATGTTCGGCGTGTCGGTCTGCGTCTCGCGCCCCGCGATGATGCCGGCGACGGCCGCCACGGGGTTCGACGGCACGACGGTTTCCACCACCTGCATCAGAGGCGAGGCGGTCGTCGCGGTCTTCGTCGCGTCGGCGACGCGCTTCGAGGCGTCCGTGCCGTAGCGCGCTTCGAGTCCGGCCTTCGTCGCTTCGTCAATGCGCTCGCCGGGGCGGATGGTGTTGGCGAGCGTCAGGCCGATGACCACCGAAATGGCGGAGATGATGAGCGTGTAGGCGAAAGACTTCAACCCGACGCGGCCGAGTTTGCGAATGTCGCCGATCCCGGCGACGCCGACGACGAGCGACGAGAAGACGAGCGGCACGACCACCATCAGCAGCAGCCGGAGAAAGAGCGTCCCTATCGGCTCGGTGACGTGGCGCACAGTCCACGCGACGCCGGGGTGGTCGCCGCCGAACAAGCGGTTCACCAACACGCCCGCCACCACGCCCACCACCAACCCGATCAGGATGCGCGTGTGCAGCGGCATGCCCTTCGGCCTGTCCGGCGTCGCGTCTTTCAGGTCGGTCGTCGCCTCGCGCTCGTAAGCGTCCGAGGTAACTTTCGGCGTCGTCACATCTTCGTCTCGTCTGTCGTCAGCCATAATAAGTTTCAGGTTTCAAGTTTCAGGTTTCAGGTTAAGACCTTTTGTATTTCGTGCCTGCCAAGTCCGATTTACGCAAGTAGCTCATTAAGCCGCTAAGCATACGACTTATTTGCGTCGCCGTGCTAAGTAATTCTTCAAAGACACTCCGTTCAAGGTAGCCTTGATCAAAAGCAACATATAACTGCGCCCTCACTTCGCCGGCTGAGCCTTTCGCTATCGCGAGAAACTGCACGAACTCGCCCGTTCCGCTCCGCTCACAACCTTCGGCGATATTCGACATGATGGAAACGCTGGCTCTGCGTATCTGATCGCGCAGCCCGAAGTCGCGAGAAAAACTTCCCCGATTCGTGGCGAAGTAAATTCGCCGGGTCAACTCACGAGCCTTCTGCCACGCCTCCATCTGCTCGAAACTTTGGAAGGTAGCCATAACGAGTTTCAAGTTTCAAGTTTCAGGTTTCAAGTTTGAAAGGTCTTCAGGTTTTAACCTGAAACTTGAAACCATTCTTCACCGCCCCCAGCGTAATTTTCCGCGCAGCACCTCGAAATAGTTGCGGTTGAGGGGCTGCATCAGGTTGAAGGTCGTGCGGCTCTTGGTGATGAGAACGCGGTCGTTTATTTCCATGCGAAAGCCGACCTGCCCGTCGAGCGTGAGGCCGACTTCTTCGTTGGGCGTCTTGAGGACGAGTTCGATCTCGGCATCGTCGGGC
>DASQNL010000528.1:0-2644 GCA_035644995.1 Pyrinomonadaceae bacterium
CGCGCTTTCGATGAGCGCGAAGAAACGCACAAAGGACGTGCGCGGGGTGATGTCGCCGTAGCCGAGGGTGGTCAGCGTGACGCCGCTGAAATACAACGACTCGATCCAGTGTGCGCTCTCCCCCGGCGGATTGAGGGTGAATTCGGCGGGCATGCGCGGCAGGTAGATAAGCGCGAAGCCGATAATGAGCAGCAGCAAATAGAGGACGATAAGGGCGGGCATCAACAACGGCCCGATGAGGTTGAGCAGGCGGTGGCGGCGAATGGGCGAGAAGCGAAAGGCCAGCGCACGCGTTATCGCCCAGACGACGCGATTCACCCGGCCGCTCACCGGGCCGGCGCGCCCGCTCGCGTCGAGGATCGTGGCGTAAACGTCATAGGCCACGAGTAATATCAAACCTACTCCCAACCAACTATAGAAATTGCTCAACATCCGCAAATCAAGAATGGACGCTCAAGGCAAGAGCCGCCTTCCCCCCTGTCTATATCATTCAGAGTCTTCAAGTTGACTCTTACCCGCTCTGATCCTTTCCATCAATTTTTCATCATCATAAATCCTAGAGGCCTGCGGGTTGCGATCCGTCGAGCGATGCCGGTCGGCCTTAGTTCCGCGCGTCTTCCTGCGTGCGCGCCCATCCCAATCATCGCCGGGCGAATCAGGGGGTTGCAAGAGGCAATGCCGCAGCCTTTTTCGCCCCATGTGTTTGACCAAAATGTAAAATTTTTCCCAAGGCGTTCGGCCGGTATCATAACAAAGGAATCCGGGGTCTCGCCGCTTCACGGCGATCTCTAGTTTAACCACTTCATAGATGATGCGAAGTCGCCTGCCGATCTGTTCCTTAGTAAGGTTAAGCCCCCAACCACCCTTAGACTGACAGGCAATGTTATCCGCTTGACGCTGCTCCTGTTTGGCGTGGGCGAAATTGTGACGTATCGCGAGATTCAATTTCCTTAAAATTCTGGCGGCGCCACTTACGACTTGCTTGCTGCCGGCGTTTTCCGCCGGCAGCAAAAATATCTCTAAGAGATTGGGAATCGCTGCCACAACAATCCCCGCAAAAAGTGCCAGCAGCACGCGCGGTGTAGAAGGAAAATATGCGGAAAGAAGGTGGAAGAGCAGCGCGGCGAAAACCCATCCTATCGCGCAAAGCAGGGTGAGCAAGACCCGCAACTTGCGTATTGCCAAATACATGTAACCGTCAGTTTCATTATAGAACTCGACATATAATCGCAACGCTTGTGTCAGAACGAGGCCGCCCAAGATGGAGAAATATTCAACTAGGAGCGAGGGCACTTTAGTCATTTCACAAAGCCTCGTGAGGGGATGGAAGAAAGGCTTTTGCTACAGCGCACTCCTAACAGCAGCGTTTAGAAATTATCCACTTTCAGGAGAGTACCGCGCATGAATGGTTTCGGCGGCGATTGCGTCGCGCGCTACGCTCAGGGTTCCGGGCGCGATACTTTGCGGTAACTTCTCGCTCCAACAATTATGCCAAGAGCCGGGCTTCGGCGAGACAAAACCCGGCTCTTAAATTGAGCTTAAAAGGATGAGCTATATCAGGATTTTTACCCGGCTAACTCGTATACGATTTGATATTCATCATCGCTTTTATGATGATCGTTCGGATCATGCGCGCGGCGGCGCAGCACGCCTTCATCAACCAGGGCATGCAGAGTAGGAATGAGGTCGTCCGCCCTCTTTCCAATTCCAATTTCACCCGCTAAATCGGGAGCGCAGGCGCAACCCAGCTTTACGATCTTGCGCACTATCTGCTCCCTCAGCGGCTCATCCGTGACATCCAGAGCGGTCTTCGTTGACATTATGCCGTTGCTCTCCTTTTGCTCTCTGTGACTTCAATCAAACTATTATCTAATTACCCGCCGACAGTTTACGACCACTAAGGTCGAATTTTCTCGCAACTCCAGCTAGGGTCTGCCATCTGTTATGGCAGAAACTTAGGAGCGTAACAGGCAGCCATGGTTGCCCTTGGCATAGTAGGCCTGTTGATTGCCGTTGTCAAGGGGCTAAACTTTTCTTAAGCCCCTGTACATAAGTGGGTTAAGGCCATTCTCGCGCACTCATTCCGACAGTTTTCAACAACCTTGCCGTACTAATACACTACAGGCGGTTCTTCCCCGCTACCCGCCGTGGAATCAAACGCTTCCGTCAAGACCAAATCATACTAAACGACTAAAGACACACGAATTCTAACCTTGCCGTCAGCAACGATTTGCCACGCCTATGCGATCAACTGCCGCAGCACGAAGGGGAGGATGCCGCCGTGGCGGTAGTAGTCGATCTCGATGGGCGTATCGATGCGCAGGGTGACGGGCACTTCTTCGGTCTCGCCGGATTGGCGTCGGATGACGAGCGTCACGTCCTGTCGCGGTTTGATCTCGTCGGATTCGAGGCCGGTGATGTCGAAGACTTCCGTGCCGTCGAGACCCAGCGTTATCGCGTTCGTGCCCTCTTTGAACTGACAGGGCAAAACGCCCATCCCGATGAGGTTGCTGCGGTGGATGCGCTCGAAACTCTGCGCGACGACGACGCGCACGCCTAAGAGGCGCGTGCCCTTCGCCGCCCAGTCGCGCGAACTGCCCGTGCCGTACTCCTGTCCCGCGATGACGATGAGGGGAATACCCGC
>DASQNL010000529.1:0-8211 GCA_035644995.1 Pyrinomonadaceae bacterium
CCGAGCACGGCTGGACAAAACAAGAGGTGGCGCGCACGCTCTCAGACGCCGCGACGCATCTCGACACAGACCTGCGCCGCATGCTCGCCGGGGCGGAAAATCCGGCGGCGAGCGAACGGCGCGAGGAACTCTACGAATGAAGCGCGAGGCGGCGGCGCGGAGCCTCGCGGACGCAAGATCGGAGCGCGCGGCGCGTTCTGTCGGTGGCCGGAAGTTGGATCGAGTTCGACCGGAAGTTTAATGAAAGCAGAGTTCGACAAAGAGATAGATTCGGTGTTGCGCGAGCGGGCGCGACGCGGGCGTGCCGCATCCGGCGAACCGGGCGCGGGCGCGGGCGTCGGCGCGTCGTCGGCCGCGCACCTCGATGCGGACGAACGGAGCGCGTATGCGGAGAACGCGCTGCCCGCGGCGGCGCGCGCCTACTACACGGCGCACCTCGCCGACTGCGACGATTGCCGCCGCGGCGTGACGCAACTCGCGCTCGCCGCGGGCACGGCGGCACAGTTGGAGCCGCGCGAAGCGGCGACGGGGCAGACGGCTGCGACGCCGCGCGCGGGCTGGCGCGAACGCCTCGGCGCGTTGCTTGCCCCGCGCGCCTGGCGTTATGCCGTGCCCGCGCTGGCGTTGCTCCTCGTCGGCGCGGTGTCGCTCATCGTGTTCATGCGCCCGTCGCCGGGTGAAAGTACTATCGCGCAACGCAGCGCGTCGGAGAGGCAGAAACCGGGAGCGACGCAATCCGCCGAAACCCATCACGCGCCGCAAAACGGCAACCACGCGACCACCGCCATTGACGTTCCCGGCCAGAGCGCGGCGGTTGCGTCGAACGCAAACTCGTCCGCGCCGAATTCCGCCGCGTCTCTGTCGAAAGAAGAGGTCGCCGCGAACAGTGAGCGCGCGGGAGGGGTTGCGCCACAGTTAGACGGGATCGTCGCCGGCGACCCGGTCGCGCCTCCCGCGCCTGCCCCTGCATCCGGCGGCGGCGCAAACGCCGGCGCAGCCTCCGCGTTGCCCATGTCGACGCCCGCGCCCGTCGCCGCCGCGCCCGAATCGGCAGAGGCGAAAACCGGAAGCGGCGAGCGCACGGCGGAGTTGGCGCGGCTTGAAAACAGACCCGGCGACTTGGAAAACCGCTCGTATGAAAATCGCCGGCGTGAGCCGATCAGCGGCCCGCAGCGCAACAACGAACAGGCGCGGAACACACGCACGGCCGATGCGGACGAGGCGCGCGACCGCGCCGACAAACAAGACGGAAACTTCGCGCGGAACGCGCCCCCGCCGACCGCCGCCGCCACCGCCGCGAAAAGTGCGCGCCGCGAGGCGGATGGCGGCCGAGATGAGAATCGCCCGGCGCAGGATTCCGAGCGGGGCGAAGGCGCGCGCACGGGGGCGGCCGTCGAAACGCGCCACGTCGCCGGGAGAAAATTCCGCCGTCAGGGCGAGGCATGGATTGACACGGCCTACCGCGCCGGACAGTCGCAGACGGTCGTCCGGCGCAACTCCGAACAGTTCCGCGCGCTCGTCGCCGACGAACCGGAACTGCGCCGCATCGCCGCCGCGCTCGGCGGCGATGTCACCGTCGTCTGGAAAGGCCGCGCCTACCGCTTTCGCTGAATAAACGACAGGTGACAAGTGACGGGTGACAGGTGAAAAATATTTACCTGTCACCCGCTTCTCATGTAAGGTGTATCACTCAAGAGCCGGTTCGACTGATAATTAACCACAAGCGAAAACAGTGCGTCGGGTTGAACTCGCGGATTTGCCCCCGTCGCCCGTCACTCGTCACCTGTCACTCATCCGAGGTCTTCCGTGATCTTCCGCAGTCCTTATCCGCAGATCGAGCTTCCGCCCACGTCGCTGACGCCCTTCGTGCTGGCGCGTGCGCGCGAGCGCGGCGACAAGCCCGCGTTGATCGACGCCGTGAGCGGGCGCGCCATCACCTACCGCCAACTCGAAGAGGCGGTGCGCCGCGTCGCCGCCGGACTCGCCGCGCGCGGGTTCGGCAAAGGCGAGGTGTTTGCGATCTACAGTCCGAACCTCCCGGAGTATGCCGTCGCCTTTCACGCCGTCTCGCTCGTCGGCGGAACGGTGACGACGCTCAACCCGCTCTACACGACGGAGGAGACCGCGCATCAACTCAAGGACGCGCGCGCGAAATATTTGCTGACCGCGCCCGCCCTGCTCGACAAGGCGAAGGAGGCCGCCGCGCAGGCGGGCGTCGAGGAGGTGTTCGTCTTCGGCGAGTGCGAGGGCGCGACGCCGTTCGCCGCGCTCTCTGCGGACGCGGGGGCGGGCGAAGGAGCGGATGCGCCGCAAGTCGAGATAGAGCCGGGCGAGGATGTGGTGGCGCTCCCGTATTCGAGCGGGACGACGGGGCTGCCGAAGGGCGTCATGCTCACGCACCACAACCTGATCGCAAACACGCTGCAAGTGCAGGCGTGCGACTTGATCGACGAGTCGGACACGCTCGTCTGCGTGCTGCCGCTGTTTCACATCTACGGGATGGTCGTCATCATGAACGTCGGCCTCTACGCGGGCGCGCGCATCGTCGTCATGCCGCGCTTCGATCTCGAAACGTTCCTGACGGTCTTGCAGGACTACGGCGTGACGCTGGCGCACGTCGTGCCGCCGATCATGCTCGCGCTCGCGCAACACCCCGCCGTGGACAACTACGATCTCTCGAAACTCAAGACGCTCTTTTCCGGCGCGGCTCCCTTGAGCGAACAACTCGCGCGGGCGTGCGCCGAGCGGCTCGGCTGCAACATCCGGCAGGGCTACGGCATGACGGAGACCAGCCCGGCCATCCACCTCACGGATGTCGAGTTCGATTGGTCGAAGTGCGGCTCGATTGGCCGGTGCGTGCCGAACACGGAATGCAAGATCGTGGACGTGGAGACGGGCGAGCCTTTAGGCTACGGGCGCGAAGGCGAGATTTGCATGCGCGGGCCGCAGATGATGAAGGGCTACCTCAACCGCCCCGAAGCCACCGCCGCGACGATTGACGCCGACGGCTGGTTGCACACCGGCGACATCGGTTACTGCGACGAGAGCGGCCACTTCTTCATCGTGGATCGCTTGAAGGAATTGATCAAATATAAAGGCATGCAGGTTGCCCCGGCGGAACTCGAAGCGTTGCTCTTGACGCACCCGTCGGTCGCGGACGCGGCCGTTGTGCCCGTCGCCGACGAGGAAGCGGGCGAATTGCCGAAAGCGTTCATCGTCCGTAAGGCGGGCGCGGAGGACGTGGGCGGCGCGGAGGAGTTGATGGCCTTCGTCGCCGCGCGCGTCGCGCCCCACAAGAAGATACGCCGGGTGGAATTCATCGAGCAGATTCCGAAGTCGGCCTCCGGCAAAATCCTGCGCCGCCTGCTCGTCGAGCGCGAACGCGCGAAGTGAAACGCACACTGAAGCGCGCGAGATAAACCTGAAACACACACCGTCAACGCACCGGGGATAAATCATACTCATGTCGAAAAACTCAAACCGCGCCCGCCGCGCGTGCGCTTCATTCGTCGCCGTCGTCCTGCTCGTCACCACCTTCGCACTCTCGCCCGCCGCCGCGCACGGGCAGCGCAGAAGCGGCGCGCCGCGCCGCCCCGCCGCAAGCGATGCTACCGCCGCCACGCCCGCCGCGCCGCGCCGCGACCCCGACGTGGCGCGACTCCTGACCGAGATCGACCCGCGCAACATCGAGCGGACGGTGCGCAAGCTCGTCTCCTTCGGCACGCGCAACACGCTCTCGGCGCAGGACAATCCCACGCGCGGCATCGGCGCGGCGCGCGATTGGCTCAAGGCTGAGTTCGAGCAGATCGCGCGGGGCGCGGGGCGCGAGCGGATGAGCGTCGAGTTGCAGTCCTACACGCAGGAGGCGATGCCGGAGCCGCGCGGGCGCATCCCGCAACCGACCGTGATCACGAACGTGGTGGCGACGCTTCGCGGCACGGAACCCGCATCCGCCGGGCGCATGTATGTGGTCAGCGGGCACTACGATTCGATGTGTACCCGCCCGACCGATGCCGTCTGCGATGCGCCGGGCGCGAACGACGACGCCTCCGGCGTCGCCGCCGTCGTCGAGATGGCGCGCGTCATGTCGCGCCGCGAGTTCGAAGCGACCATCGTGTTCATGGCCGTCGCGGGCGAAGAACAGGGCTTGCTCGGCGCAACCTATTATGCGGAGCAGGCGAAGCAAAAGAGTCTGAACATCGAGGGGATGTTCACGAACGACATCGTGGGCAACACGCTCGGCGGCAACGGCGTGCGCGACAGGGGCAGCGTGCGCGTCTTCTCCGAAGGCGTGCCCTCGAACGAGACGCCCGAAGAGGCGAGCGTGCGGCGCGGCACGGGCGGCGAGAACGATTCCGCCTCGCGCCAACTCGCGCGCTTCATCAAAGAGACGAGCGCAACTTACCTGCCGGGCTTCGACGTGCGGATAGTCTACCGGCGCGATCGCTACCTGCGCGGCGGCGACCACATCCCGTTCCTCGAACGCGGCTTCGCGGCCGTGCGCTTCACCGAGCCGAACGAAGAGTACAAACACCAGCACCAGAACGTCCGCACCGAAAACGGCGTCGTCTACGGCGACCTGCCGGAGTTTGTCGACTACGGCTACATCGCGCAGGTGGCGCGCGTCAACGCCGCCGCCATCGCTGCGCTCGCCCGCGCCCCGGCGCGCCCGAAAGGCGTCGGCCTGCTCACGCGCCGCCTGACCAACGACACAGACCTCCAGTGGACGGCCAACGCCGAAGCCGACCTCGCCGGCTACGAGATCGTCTGGCGCGACACGTCGTCGCCCGTCTGGACGAACTCGCGCGCTGTGGGCAACGTCACGACTTACACGGTCGAGGGAATGTCGAAAGACAACTACTTTTTCGGCGTGCGCGCCGTAGACCGGCAGGGGAATCGCAGCCCGGTCAGCGTCCCGCGTCCGGTTCGTTGACGAGTAGGTTCACCCCGGAGGCGGCACGCGGGGAAGAGAGAGGCAAACTTCAAATCTCAAACTTCAAATCTCAAAAAAGAGGCGAATTTCAAATCTCAAATTTGGGCAATAATATAGTTGACTCACCTGACGTAGCTATGCCAAGAGGGACTACCCGGCGAACGGTGGCCTTTGAGCTGCGGGCTGGGGCAAAGAGTCGGATTCTTTCCGGCTTGACCTGCGTGGCGTGTAGTCAAATGGCGGGGTACTAATAAAGCATCCTGCCAAACGAGGAGCGGCTGTTGACACGTATGAGGCGTGTTAGGCCGAATCAATCGGCTTTTGCCGCTCTCTTACGTAGTTAGACGGAACGCCTCGGCTTTTCACTCTCTATAGCGGAGTTAGGCCGAATCATTCGGCCTAATATGCGTTCGACATCTTCCGTTTAGCTAATATCGTATGACACCTTTTTTCTTGCTTGCAATCTCATTCTTGCTTCTTCGCGGGCTTGGCTGGCTTGGAGTTAACTGCCTGAAATCTTGGCGAGAGGTTGGATGTATTGCTTTAGCTATTTTGTTTCTTTTCACCGGAGCGACACACTTTTTCGATATAAAGCATGATTATGCGGCGATGATTCCGAGTCCTTTTCCGAAAAGCCTTTGGCTCATTTATCTGACAGGTATTTTGCAAGTTGCTGGTGCGATTGGTCTGCTGCTTCCTCGCATTCGGAAGATTGCCGGACTATGTTTAATAGCTCTTCTGGTGGCGCTGTTCCCTGCCAACGTCAACGCGGCACTCAATAACGTTCCGTTTCGTGGGCAGCCGCCCACTTCGCTCTGGCTTCGGGCATTAATTCAGCTTGTCTTCGTCGCTATGATTTGGTGGTCATCAATTAAGGATCGGACTTGGAAAGAGATCGATGAATAAAGGGAGGAGCGCATCACAGTTTACACGCCGCCGAACAAGTCGTTGCACCTGACCGCCCTCAGCGTGTCTCTTATTAATCGCTCTTGGTTGCTGGTGGAGGTGCTCGCTTGCGTCGGGCGGCAGGTGAGCTTCAGCGTTATACCGCAATCATTGCGTCTCTAGGTTCTCAGAAACGATTAACATCTAGGCCTGCTTTCTCGTCTTTGTATAAGTGGTTCAATCTTCAGACCCGGAGGAGAAGGTTTAGATGAAGAAGTTGATCAGTATTCTACTGTTTCTGTTAATGCCGCCATGTATGTCCACCGCATTGCCGAGCCAGGCTGTCTCTAAACGCAACTTTCAGTTTATTAACGGGCAGTGGTTCGATGGCAAGAAGTTTACCGCCCGCACCTTCTACTCCGTCGGCGGCGTCTTAACCTCGAAAAGGCCATCCCGTATTGATTCCGTAATTGATTTGAAGATGAGCTATGTAATTCCCCCTTTCGGCGAAGCTCATAATCATAATATGGATGGCGGCGAGCCGGAAAAACGGATTCGCATGTATCTGGAAGACGGCATTTTCTACGTCAAGAACCCGAATAACCTCCCACGTAACAGAACGGCCTTGGCGGGAAAAATAAATACCCCGACGAGCGTCGATGTCGTTTTCTCTAACGGTGGATTAACTTCCACGGGTGGGCACCCTGCGGGGCACGTCCGGCGCAACATCAGCCGCAAGATATTTACCGAAGCGGATGCCGAAGGCGCATTTTATTATTCCGCCGATAACGAAGCCGATCTCGACCGTCAGTGGGATGTTATCACGGCGGGTAAACCCGACTTCGTCAAGACATACCTCCTCTACTCGGAAGAGTACGCGAAGCGTAGGAATAACGAGGAGTTTTTCGGACGGAGGGGGCTTGACCCCGCTCTCCTGCCCAAGATTGTCGGCAAGGCACACGCGGCCGGGCTACGTGTCTCGACGCACGTCGAGTCGGCGACGGACTTTCACCACGCGCTCGTGGCCGGGGTTGACGAAATCAACCATATGCCCGGCTTCCGAGGAGACCACCGGAACGAATTCCCTGATCCCAAGGTTTACGAGATCGCCGAAGCGGACGCGAGGCTGGCCGCCCGGAAGGGAACTTTCGTTGTGACGACTTTAAGTGGATTTCGCCAGTTGGACGAAAAAAATCCGGTACGGTTAACGGCGGAAGTTTTATTTGCGAGGAATCTGCGCCTGCTAAGTAAACACCGCGTTCGTGTCGCAATCGGGAGCGACTCGTACCGTGAGACATCCGCGCCCGAAGCTATGTTCTTGGCCTCGCTGAAGGTCTTCGATCATCTCACATTGCTGAAGATGTGGTGCGAGACGACCGCCGAGGCGATTTTCCCCGGGCGCAAAATAGGGCGCTTGAAGGATGGATACGAAGCGAATTTTTTAGTTCTAGCGGGTGACCCGCTAAAGGACTTCGCCAACACGGGAAAGATTGAAATGCGCGTCAAACGGGGCGAGTTGCTATCCTTGCCCTGAGCGGCCTGACAACGGCAATGCACCCGACCGCGAATAGCGTTGCTTTCATCCACAAAGGGTGAGCCAACTATATTATTGCCCAAATTTGAGATCGCCCGACGCTTTTCCCCGTGCCGCCCGCGCCCCGGCTTCGCGCCCCCGCGGTTTATGATTCGCATCGCCTACACTTTGTTCAACCTTTTACCCGGCCGCCGCGTCTAACTCAACGGGTTATCTCAAACTCGGAAAAATCTGTCACGAACTGAACGTCTTTAGGCGAATATCGCTCTCCCGCCGGACACGGCTATGAAAAATTTTATGCACGGTTCTTTTAATCTCGTCGCCCGCCGCCTGGCGCGGCGCGCGACGGCCGCGTCGCTTGCGTTCGCGCTCGTCGCCGGTTCGTCGGCGTCGTTCCAGCCGGGCGCGGCGTCCGCGCAGAAGATGACGGCGGCGAAGACCGCGCGCCTGAGCGACGAGCAGCGCATTTTGCACGTGCTCAATCGCCTCGGTTTCGGCGCGCGCCCCGGCGACGTGGAGCGCGTCCGCCAACTCGGCCTCGAAACTTACATCGAACGTCAACTCGCTCCCGACAAGATCGAGGACGCGGCGGCGGAAGCCAAGCTGCGCAATCTTTCGTCTTACTGGATGACGACGGCGGAGCTTTACCGGAAGTACCCGCAGCCGGGGCAACTGCTGCGCGCGTTGCAGCGGCAGGGTCGTCTTCCCGCAGACCTCGCCGAACTGCGCGAGAACCGCACGAAGGCCGTTAACGATGCGTCGAAGCCTGCTGCTACTACGACGGGCGCGATGCCGGATGATGCGCCCGACGCGATGAAGGCGGGCGAGACGGGCGCGGCGAAAGCGGACGCGCGCAGGG
>DASQNL010000530.1:0-3033 GCA_035644995.1 Pyrinomonadaceae bacterium
TCCTCGACGGATTGGGCATCGCGGGCGACGGCGCGCACGCGGCGCACGAACACATCCATCGCGCCGACATCGCGCGGCGCGGCGCGCTGTTGGCCGGGCTGCTCGTCACTCTCTGAACGCCGAGAGTCGCACGTTTATGGCAACCCTTGTGACCGGCACGTTTTTTATGTAGTTGAAGTGATTTCCGCACACCACCGGAGAGGAACAGGATTCATGTCCGCACCGCGTATCGCAGTCTTTTTTCTGCTCGCCTTGCTGTTCGTCAACGCGCCTTTGTCTCGCTTGCGTCCCGGAGCCGCGCGCTCGAACGTCGCGCTCGCGGCTTCCCGCGACCCCGTGCGCGCGCCGCGCGGAATGGTCGCCTCGACGAATAAACTCGCCTCCGAGGTCGGCGTGGATGTGCTGAAGCGCGGCGGCAATGCCGTGGACGCGGCCATCGCCGTGGCCTTCGCGCTCGCCGTGACCTACCCGGCGGCCGGAAACCTCGGCGGCGGTGGGTTCATGTTGATCCGGCTGCGCAACGGCCAGACGACCGCGATTGATTATCGCGAGATGGCTCCCCAAGCCGCGACCCGCAACGTCTATCTCGACGCGCAAGGAAACCTGATCAAAGGCGAAGGCTCATCTACCATCGGCTATCGCGCGGCGGGCGTGCCCGGCACGGTGGCGGGGATGGAACTCGCGCTCAGGAAATACGGGTCGGGGCGTTTGACGTGGGCGCAGTTGGCCGAACCGGCGCGGCGTCTGGCGGCGGACGGGTTCACGGTCAGTCATCAATTCGCACGATCTCTGCGCGGCAGCAACGAACTGCTCGGACGTTACGCCGACAGCAAGCGCATCTTCCTGAACGGCGGACGCTACTTCAAGGAAGGCGACACGCTGCGCCAGCCGGAACTGGCGGCGACGTTCGCGCGTTTGCAGCGCGGCGGCGCGCGCGAGTTTTACGAAGGCGAGACGGCGCGGCTCATCGCCGAAGACATGCGGCGCAACCGGGGCTTGATGACGCTCGCGGATTTGCGCGGCTACGAGGCGAAGGAGCGCGTGCCGCTGCGCACGACCTATCGCGGCCACGAAGTGATCTCGATGCCGCCGCCGTCTTCGGGCGGAGCGGTGCTCATCGAGATGCTGAACATCCTCGAAGGCTACGACCTGCGGAGCATGAACTGGGCTTCGTCGGAAAAGTATCATCTCGTGACGGAGGCGATGCGGCGCGCTTTCGCCGACCGCGCCGAGTACATGGGCGACACGGATTTCGTCAAAGTCCCTATCGCCGGTCTGATCGATAAAAGTTATGCGGAGCGACAGCGCGCGAGCATCAATCTCGAACGCGCCTCGACGAGCGCGGAGATACGCGCCGGGCGACCCGCCGGTTACGAGTCGGAAGAGACGACGCATTTCACCGTGGTCGATGCGCAAGGCAACGCCGTGTCGAACACTTACACCCTGAACCTCGGCTTCGGTTCCGGCGTCACGGCGCGCGGCACGGGCGTCCTGTTGAATAACGAGATGGACGACTTCGCCGCGAAGCCCGGCACGCCGAACGCCTTCGGGTTGATCCAAGGCGAGCGCAACGCCGTTGCGCCGCGCAAGCGGCCTCTGTCGGCCATGACGCCGACCTTCGTGATGCGTAAAGACGGCACGCTCTGGTTCACCATCGGCACGCCCGGCGGCCCGACGATCATCAACACGGTGCTGCAAGCGATCATCAATATCGTGGATCACGACATGGACATCCAGCAGGCGATTGACGCCCCCCGCATTCATCATCAATGGCTGCCGGACGAGATCATCCACGAGCCTTACGGCCTCTCCGCCGACACGCAACGCGCGCTCGCGGCGCGCGGCCATAAACTCGCCGCCCGCCCGCGCTACATGGGCGACGCGCACGGCATCATGATCGAGGAGAAGACCGGCATGCGCCTCGGCGCGAGCGATGCGCGGAACGAGGGGGCGGCGGTCGGGTATTGACGGCGTCGGAGGATGAGCGGCGAACCGGAGAAGGGTTGCCGCCGCGAAGCGCAAGTGGAAAACTTCCCCGGCGCGCCCGGACGCGGGTTTGTTGCCCGGTTAAATATCGGCCGGACGCGAGGGCGCGTGGGCGCGTTGACGAACGGTCGGGCGATTTTTTCAAATAAGCTCAGGGTCGAGAAAGGTTTTTTTTCATGAGTCAAAGGCGTGTGAGTTTTAGTTTGTTGGCGGCATTGCTCGTGCTGTCTCTGGCGGGCGGGAATGCGACGCCGGTCAATTCGCAGAACAGCGCAGGGGCGGGCGCGCCCGCACCGGCGATCCGCGTCGCGCCGCCCGCGCCGGTCTTCGACGCCGACGCGCGCCGCGCGGAACTGGGCGCGCGGCGCGCTCGCGTGGCAAACGAGATCGGGAAGCAGTCGTTGCTGGTGCTGTTCAGCGGCGAGCCGCGCGTCTACACGAACGACGTTGATTATGAATTCCGGCAGGAGAACAACCTCTATTACCTGACCGGGCTGGCGCAGCAACGCGCGACGCTCGTGCTCGTTCCCGGTCATGCCGCGACGCGCGAGATTCTCTTCCTCCCGCGTCGCAACCCGGCGGCGGAGACTTGGACGGGGCACATGTACAGCCCCGAAGAGGCGCGCGCGATTTCCGGCATCGGCGAGATTTGGGAGGCCACGGAGTTCGAGCCGTTCATGCGCGCGATCCGTGCGCGCCGCGGCTACCGTCCGAAAAACGAATCCATCTTATTGTCCGGCGCGCCGACGCTTGCCGCGCCCGCCCCGGCTCCCGCGACGGGAACGGCGGCCGCTGCAAATCCGGCTACCGGCATGCCGCAAAACGCGGGCGGCTTCGAGACGTTGTTCGGCGCGATGACGCAAAAGAGCGGGTCGCTTTATTTGTTGCTTCCGGGCGGCGAGGGCGACAGCCGTGAGTTTCGGCAGGAGCAGGCGTTCGCGGCGCGCTGGGCGCAGTCTTCGAGCGGGCTGACGGTGCGCGATGCGTGGCCGATCCTGTCGGAGATGCGCCTGCGCAAGTCGCCCGCCGAGTTGCAACTCTTACAGC
>DASQNL010000531.1:0-1542 GCA_035644995.1 Pyrinomonadaceae bacterium
CCGCGCCGCCCGTGCGGCTGCGCCCCGAACAGGTGCGCCGCACGATGGCGCTCGTCGCCGGTAATCTCTCGTTCGCCACCACGGACGCCGTGCATGACGCGCTCAAGAAGTATGTGGATGAGCAGTTGCAGCCCAACGATCTGGTGTCCATCAGTTCCGTCTTTGGCAGCACAGGGGCGTTGCAGCAGTTCACCACAGACAGGCGGCAACTCTCTCTCGCCGTCGGGAAGGTGAGGTGGCGGCCTTACATCGGCAGCGACGTGGACACGACGGAGGCGGCGAAGGCTGACTACGTCTTGAAAGCGAGACCAAGGCTGGGCGGTGCCCTCACCTTCGAGAGTAGCGAAGCGCGTGAGGCGCGTCATCGTATTGATGATTTTATTAGCGACTGCAACCGCGCCAGCTCAATGCTTCCTCTTGAAAGCATTGTGCGCCGCATGCAGACTCTACCCGGTCGCAAGTCCGTCGTTTTCTTCTCCGACGGTATGAAAATAGCGAATATCTGCACTCAAGCGGCACTGCGCCGGCTGGCCGATGCCGCCGCCCGCGCCTCCGTCGTCATTTACACTATTGACGCACGCGGATTAGTTATCCCGTATCACATCTCGGCGGAAGACGATGTGCTACCTGACGCTACCCTGGCGCTACGCGAGGCTCGAGGCAGGGACTTCTGGGAATCGCAGAACGGCCTCAACTACATGGCCGAGAGTACGGGCGGTCGCTTCATCCATTCAAAAAATGATCTTAACCTCGCGCTCAGGAATGCGCTCGACGATCAGCGCGGCTACTACCTCATCGGCTATCGCCCGACGGAAGAGACCTTCAAGGGCAAGCGGTTTCACTCCATCAAAGTCCGCGTCCGCCGCCCCGGCCTCAAAGTGCGCTCGCGCAGCGGCTTCTTCAGTTTGGCCGACGGCGGTGCGACCGCGCCCCGGCCCTCCACCGGCGACCGTCAACTCTACGCCGCGCTCGCCTCGCCCGTCGGCGGCGCGGACGTGCGCCTGCAACTCACTTCCTTCTTCGGCCACGACCCGCGCGCCGGCTCTTTCGTCCGCTCGCTCCTGCACCTCAACGCGCAGGACATCACCTTTACGGACGAGCCGAACAATCTCAGGAAGGCCGTGCTCGACGTGGCCGCCGTCACCTTCGGCGAAGACGGGCGCATCGCGGACGAGTTCAACCGCACGCACACCATCCGCGTCAATGCGGACACCTACCGCCATGTCATGCAGCACGGCCTCAGCTACAGCGCCGACGTGCCGGTCAAACGAGCGGGCGCGTACCAGTTGCGCATCGTCGTGCGCGATGCGGCTTCGGGGCGGATGGGCACGAGCGGGCAGTTTCTCGAAGTGCCCGACGTGCGAGGGAAACAGTTGGCGCTCTCCGGCATCGTGGTGGGCGAAGCCGTGACGGATGGCTCGCCGACGCTGCCGCCGGGGACGACCGCCGAGGCCGCGCTGGCGCTCGTGTCATCGCCGGCGCACCTTGCGCTGCGCCACTTTCGACCCGGCGCGACGCTCGCTTACACCTACGTCATCTACA
>DASQNL010000532.1:0-4554 GCA_035644995.1 Pyrinomonadaceae bacterium
CGCGCGAAGCCGTGGGTGAAACCGACGCCGCAAACGGCGGAAGTTAAAAGCTAGCGAGCGCGTTTTCAAGGATGAGACGAAGACGCGGGAAGGGCGGCGACCTGAAATGCAAAGTTTCCGGATCGCCGCCCTTCCCGCGTCTCCTTGAATTATTCAGTCGCCGTATTGCATCGAGTCGCGCCGTAGCGGCAAGTCGGGGACGGCCTCGTCGCGCGACTTGTCTGCGTATTGGAGTTTGTAGAGCCGCCAGTAGAGGCCGCGCTGGGTGAGCAATTCCTGATGCGAACCCTGCTCGCGGATTTCGCCGTGGTGCAGGACGATGATGCGGTCGGCGCGTTGGATGGTGGAGAGGCGGTGCGCGACGAGGATGGCGGTGCGGTCGCGCATCACGCGTTCGATGGCCTGTTGGATGAGTTGCTCGGTTTCGGTGTCAATCGAACTCGTCGCCTCGTCGAGAATCAGGAGCGCGGGGTTGAAGGCCAGCGCACGCGCGAAACTGATCAACTGCTTCTGCCCGACCGACAACCCCGCGCCGCGCTCGCGCACCTCCGATTTGAAGCCCTCCGGCAATCGCTCGATGAAGCTCTCCGCGTGCACTTCGCGCGCCGCCCAAGCGACGCGCTCATCCGGCATCTCCTCGCGGCCGAGCCGGATGTTGCCCTCGACCGTGCCGCTGAACAGGAACACGTCCTGCAACACGACCGCGAAATTTTCGCGCAGCTGTTTCAAGTCCCACTCGCGCACGTCTACGCCGTCGAGGAGCACGCGCCCGCGCTGCACGTCGTAGAAGCGCATGAGCAGATTCGTGATCGTCGTTTTGCCCGAACCCGTGTGCCCGACGAGGGCGACGGATTGCCCCGGCTCGACGGCGAACGAGACATCTTTCAACACCCAGTCCTCGCCTTTATAAGCGAACCAGACATTCTCGAATTCGATGCGGCCGCTCGCGCGACCCGCCCGCGCCGGCTCGGCGGGCGTCGTGATGGCGATGGGCAGGTCGAGCGTTTTGAAGAGGCGATGCGAGGCGACCATCGCGGCTTGCAGCACGTTGTACTTGTCGGAGATGTCGCGGATCGGTTGAAAGAGAGCCTGCGAGTATTGGATGAAGGCGACGAGCGCGCCGAGCGTCAGGAGTTGGGGCGCGCCGGGCGTTGTGCCCATCACCCGATAGCCGCCATACCAGACGATGAGCGCGATGCCGATGGCGCCGATGAGATCGACGAGCGGGAAGAAGACCGCGTAGTAAAAGATCGTGTCGATATTGGCGCGGCGGTAGTCGTCGTTCTGTTCGCGGAACTTGCGTTCGGATTTCGCTTCCCGGTTGAAAATCTGCACGGTCTGCGCGCCGGAGACGTGTTCCTGCAAAAACGAGTTGATGCGCGCGAGCCGCGTCCGCACCATGTCGTAGCCGCGGCGGGCGTGCTTGCGAAACCAAGAGGTCGCGGCGAACAGGAGCGGAACGGTGATGAGCGTGACGAGCGTGAGCCGCCAGTCCATCGCCAGCATGATGGCGATGATAATGAAGATCGTGACGAAGTCGCCGAGCACGTCGGTGACGCCGGAAGTGAACAGTTCGTTCAGCGAGTCAACGTCGGAGGTTAGGCGCGTCATGATGCGCCCGACGGGGTGGCGGTCGAAGTAAGCCACCTCTTGATGTTGCAGTTTCTCGTAAAGCTCGGCGCGCAGGTCGTACATGACGTGCTGCCCGATGGTGTTGAGCAAGACGGCCGCCGCGTAAGTGAAGAGAAAGGTGAGGAGCAGCACGACGAGCATCGCGAGCGCAAGCCAGAGCAGCCCGCCCGATTGGCAGGCAACGCCGCCGCCCTCCTGCTGGCACGGCACGATATACCAGTCGATGGCATACTGCGTGAACTTCGGTTGCAGCACGCGCAGCCCGTTCAAGGCCAGCGTCAACAGCAGTGCGGGAACGAGCAGGCGCAGGTAAGGCCGCAGGTAGCGCAAGAGGCGACGCGCGATCTGCGAGTCGTAAGTTTTGCCGAGCGCCTCTTCTTCGTGAAATTGTTGAACTGCTGTCGCCATGCTTGAAAAATTCCGCCGGTTAGAGAGTCGTCTTATTTAAATTCGCGCTCGCGTCGTGCGCCTCGATGCCTTCGAGCGCATCGCGCGGGGGGAAGTGGAGCGACAGCCCGACCGCCGCGATGATGAACGAGTGGAGCGCATAGGACAGCCCCGTCAGGACATAAGCGAGGAAGCCGAGGACGGCCGTCAACTCGCACATGGCGAAGGCGAGCACGTAAGCGGTTGTGCCGAGGTCTGCGCGACCCTTCGCCGCGGCCTGAGCCAGCAGCTTACGCTTGACGAGAAACGAGGCGAGGAAAGTCGTGAAGCCGACCGCGCCGAGCGTCCACGCCAGCGTGTGATCGTTATCGGTGGGGCGCGCGTCCGGCCGGACAACATACGTCAGAAAAAAAAGGAACGCGAGCGAGAGGAGCTGCGCGCCCCAGATGAGCACCAGACCGCGCCGTCGCCCCGCGCGGGAAACTCGAATCGGAATCTCATTCATCGGATGTCACTCCAAACTCCGCCGCGACCCAAGCGTGCGCCCGCGTGCAAACCGCGCACGAACTCAACTGGCCGCGAGTTCTTCTTCCAATAGTTGCCGCTCGTAGAGCGCGGCGTATTCGCCGCCGCGCGCGAGCAGTTCGTCGTGGGTGCCGCGTTCGATGATGCGGCCTTCGTCGAGCACGCAGATGAGGTCGGCGTCGCGCACGGTGGAGACGCGGTGCGAGACGATGAGACTCGTGCGCTCGCGCATCACGCCGCGCAGTTGCGCGAGGATTTTCTCCTCGGTGTAAGTGTCGACGGCGGAGAGCGCGTCGTCGAGGATCAGGATGCGCGGCTGGCGCATGACGGCGCGGGCGATTGCCGTGCGTTGCTTCTGCCCGCCGGAGAGCGTGATGCCGCGTTCGCCGACGAGCGTGTCGAAGCCTTCGGGGAACGAGCGTATGTCTTCGCTCAAGCCCGCGATCTCGGCCGCCCATTCGATCTCGGCGCGTTCGGCGCGTTCGACCCCGAAGGCGATGTTTTCGGCGAGCGACTCGCTGAACAGAAAAGTCTCTTGCGGGACATAGCCGATGCTCGAACGCAACTGCGCGAGCGGGTAGTCGGCGAGCGGCACGTCGTCGATCAAGACCGTGCCGCGCGGCGCGTCCATCATGCGCGGGAGCAGGTTCATCAGCGTTGACTTGCCCGTGCCCGTGCGCCCGACGAAGGCGACGATCTGCCCGGCCTCGATCAAGAGATTCACGTCCCGGAGCACCGGCGGCAGATGTTCGCTGTAGCCGAAGGTCAGGTTGCGAAACTCGATGCGCCCTTTGATCGGCGGTTGCGGGCGCACGCCTTCCGCGTCGGCGATGGCCGGTTTGATCGCAAAGACGGCGTACATGCGTTTGAGACTCGCCGTGCCGCGTTGATAAAGGTTGACGACATAGCCGAGCGCGATGAGCGGCCAGATGAGCCGCCCCAGATAGAGGTTGAACTCCGTGAACTGCCCGACCGTGATCTCACCGCGGACGGCCAGCACGCCGCCGTACCAGAGTATGAGGACGAAGCCCAGCCCGATCAGAAATTGCATCAGCGGGCGCATCACCGCGTCGATGCGGACGAGTCCCAGATTGCGGTCGGCGTATTCGCGGTTCAGTTTTTTGAAGACCGCGATCTCGGCCTCCTCCTGCGCGTAGGCGCGCACCACCCGCACACCCGTGAAGTTTTCCTGCGCGCGCGCGGAAATCTGCGCGAAGAACTCCTGAATCTTCTCGAAGCGCACGTGCACCTGCTGGCCGAAGAATTTCACCGTCAGCGAGACGAGCGGCATCGTGACGAACAGCAGGAGCGTCAGGCGCGCGCTGATGCGCAGCATCAAGGGCAGGATGAGCACAACGACGAAGATCGTTTGCAGCGTGTACATGATCATCGGCCCCGCGAGTTGGCGCGCGGCGGAGAGATCGTTCGTCGCCCGCGCCATGAGGTCGCCCGTGCGGTTGGACTGAAAGAAGGAGAGCGGCAGTTGTTGCAGGTGGCGGTAAAAGTCTTGCCTGAGATCGAACTCGATGTGGCGCGACATGCCGATCAGGATGCGCCGCTGTAAAAACAGGAACACGCCGCTGATGAGACTGACGCCCAGAATGAGGAGCGCGTAGCGCGTCAGTTTCGCCCACGTCACGTCCGCGCGCAGCCCGTCCACGGCGCGGCCGACGAGCAAGGGGATGAACAGCCCGGCCACCACCGAGGCGAGGATGGTCAAGACTCCCGCGAGCAACTCTTTTTTATACGGGCGAAAATAGAGGCTGAATTTTTTCAGATCGTCCATAACAGGGAAACCGGCGCAGCGCCCCCAAGTCTCATGCGACCGTCAAGGCTCATCCGCCGCGCCTATGATGCGCGACTTTCTCTCCAAAACCAAACGTCGGAATGTACGGCGCGAGTCTCCGTATGGTAGTGCAAGTGGTTGGCGAAAGTGTGACGGGGAAGGCTTGAAGCGAAGGCGAAAGGGTAAGGGGAAAAGGGTAAGGGGGAAAGGAAGAATCGTCTTCT
>DASQNL010000533.1:0-2625 GCA_035644995.1 Pyrinomonadaceae bacterium
GGAATAAGGCGCGCGAATCGGCTTCCCTCCCGGCTTCCGGCTTCCGTCTTCCGTCTCCTGCTCCATCGTTCCGCGTTCGTCGTCTGCGCCCTGCAACGTCTCTTTAGATGTCGTAGTACATCGAGAATTCGAGCGGGTGCGGGCGCATGCGCAGGCGCGCGATCTCGTGCTCGCGCTTGTAGGTGATCCAGCGGTCGATCAACTGCGGCGTGAACACGTCGCCTTTGAGCAGGAAGTCGTGGTCGGCTTCGAGCGCGTCGAGCGACTCTTCGAGCGAGCCGGGAAGACTCGGCACGTCCTTAAGTTGTTCGGGCGAGAGATCGTAGATGTCTTTGTCGAGCGGTTCGCCGGGGTCGATGCGATTCTGGATGCCGTCGAGACCGGCGAGCAGCATCGCCGAGAAGGCCAGATAAGGATTGCACGAGGGGTCGGGCGGACGAAACTCCAGACGCTTCAACTTCGGATTGGTCGAGAACATCGGGATGCGGATGGCCGCCGAGCGATTGCGCGCCGAGTAGGCGAGGTTGACCGGGGCTTCAAAGCCGGGGACGAGCCGCTTGTAGCTGTTCGTCGTCGGCGCGGCGAAGGCGACGACCGAGGCGGCGTGTTTCAGGAGTCCGCCGATGTAGAAGCGCGCCATCTCGGAGAGACCGGCGTAGCCGTCGCCCGCAAAGAGCGGCTGCTCGCCTTTCCAGAGCGACTGGTGGCAGTGCATCCCGCTGCCGTTGTCGCCGAAGAGGGGCTTCGGCATGAAGGTGGCGGTCTTGCCGTACTGGTAGGCCGTGTTGCGCACGACGTATTTGAAGAGTTGCAGGTTGTCGGCCGTGCCGAGCATGGTCGCGTAGCGAATATCGATCTCGCACTGTCCGGCGGTGGCGACTTCGTGGTGATGACACTCGACCGTGATGCCGCAGCGTTCCAGAATCAGGGCGATCTCCGAGCGCAGGTCGCTCAAGGTGTCCGTGGGTGGCACGGGCACGTAGCCCTCTTTGGGACGGATGCGATAGCCCTGATTCGCGCCGTTCGTGCTGTCGGTCGCGCGCCCGGAAGCCCAGTGGCCTTCGTCCGATTCGATGGTGTAGCCGGCGGAGAACTGGTCGTTGTTGAAGCGCACGCCGTCGAAGACGAAGAACTCGGCTTCGGGGCCGAAGTAAACCGTGTCGGCCAAGCCCGTGAAACGCAGGTAGCTTTCGGCGCGCTGGGCGACGGAGCGCGGGTCTAACCCGTAGCCCTCTTTCGTGATCGGATCGACGGCGTTGGCGATGAGGCAGAGGGTCGATTCCTCCGCGAACGGATCCATCCACATCCGCGCCGGGTCGGGCACGAGCAGCATGTCCGACTCGTGAATCGAAGCCCAGCCGCGCAAAGACGACGCGTCGAAGCCGAAACCGTCCTCAAACGAACCTTCGCCGAGTTCGTGCATCGGATAGGTTAAATGGTGCCATGCGCCGACGAGATCGGTGAAGCGGAGGGAGAGAAATTTCGCTCCCTGATCCTCGGCATACTTCAAGGCCGTTTTTGCGTTCATGTAGTCTCCTGAGTTGTGTAGGGAGTGTCGGGGTGACGAGCCGCCGGGTTGCTGCGGAAGGTGCGGGCGGCTGTCGAGAAGTTTGGCAAATGCTTCAAAGCGGGCGTCATTCGAGCGATTGCGTGCGACGCTAAAAAAGTCCGCATTATAGAGCCGCCGCGAAGCCTGTCAAGGTTTCACGCGAGAAACTTTGTGGCACGCTTTTCAACCACGCCCGGCGCGGTCTCCTAAACCTTTCTGGGGCGACCGTTTAAGCGCGTCGGCGGGCGGTTTCGCGCCAAAAATAGTTATTGTCCGCCTCCGGTTTTTCTGTTACTCTGCGACCTTAAGTTTTCCAACCATGAATGTTCCCACGAGAAGACCTGTAGCGCGTACTAACGGATGAGCGCGCATTTGATGCCCCGACACGAACACAAGGGAGGCAGGAGACCGGAAGTTGACCACGGCCATTGAACAGACGCTCGAAATCTACGGCATCGAAAATTGGGGAGCCGGCTACTTCGGCATCAACCGCAAAGGAAATCTCATCGTCCATCCCTCGGACACCGACACCAAATCCTCAGCCGACCTCAAAGAGATCATCGACGACCTCGAACGCCGCGGCATCTCAACGCCCGTCCTCCTGCGCTTCCCCCAACTCGTCACCGCGCAGGTGCGCAAACTCCAGCGCGCCTTCCGCGCCGCCATTCGCGAATTTGAATATCAGGGCACGCACATGTGCGTCTACCCGATGAAGGTCAACCAGCAGCGTGCCGTCGTCGAAGAGTATCTGCGCGAGGGCACGCGCTACGACTTCGGGCTGGAAGCCGGGTCGAAGGCCGAACTCTACGCCGCCATCGCGCTCGAACAGGCGTCCGACAGCCTGCTCGTCCTGAACGGCTTCAAGGACGAGGAGTTTATCGAACTGGCCTTCGTCGGCGCGCGCGCCGGTAAACGCGTCGTGATCGTCATCGAGAAGATGAGCGAACTCGACCACATCCTGCGCTTCGCCGAACGCTTCGAGGAGGATCACGAGGGCGACCTCCCGCTCGTCGGCCTGCGCGTCAAACTCTACTCGAAGGGGTCGGGTCGTTGGGAGAAGTCGGGCGGCGAGGCGG
>DASQNL010000534.1:0-6112 GCA_035644995.1 Pyrinomonadaceae bacterium
ACCGGGAGAATAATCTGCTGCAACCGGCGCGCATCACGGCGGAGTTGCAATCGTCGCGCATCCTGCGCGCGGCCTACAGCGAGCGGCAGTTGCAGGAAGTCTTGGTCGACTTCTGGACGAACCACTTCAACGTCTACGCGAACAAGGGCGCGGATCGCTGGCTCTTAGTTGCCTACGACCGCGACACGATTCGCCCACGCACGCTCGGCAAGTTCAAGGATTTATTACTGGCGACGGCGCAAAGCCCGGCGATGCTTTTCTTCCTCGACAACTTTCAGAGCGTCAGCCCGTCGGCCGGGGCGGGCGCGGCTCGCATGCGCCCGCGCGTCAAGCGTTTCTTCGAGACGCTGACCGACCCGCGAGACGCTGGCGGCGGAGAGGACGCGGGACAGGGCGGCGAGCGGCGACGCCGCATGAACCGCGGGCGGCAGTTGAGGCGCGAAGGCATGAACGCGGAGGCCGCGCCGCAGCAACAGCGGATGCCCGCCGCCGGGGGGCAAGGGCAGACGGCCGCCGAAACGGCGCAGATAACGCCCGCGCCGCAACCGCGACGCCGCCGGCGCGGCATCAACGAAAACTACGCGCGCGAGTTGATGGAACTGCACACGCTCGGCGTCGAGGGCGGCTACACGCAGAAAGATGTGCAGGAAGTGGCGCGCTGCTTCACCGGCTGGACGATCTTCGACCCGCGCGGCGCGGGCGGCGCGGCGGGCTTAACGAACCCCGAACGCGCCGGGACGTTCTTCTTCAACGCGCGTCTGCACGACGACGGCGAGAAGTTCGTGCTCGGCCACAAGATTCCCGCGGGCGGCATGAACGACGGCCTGCTGGTGCTCGACATCCTCTCGAAGCATCCTTCGACGGCGAAGTTTATCGCCACGAAACTGGCGCGCCGTTTCGTCTCCGATCACCCGTCGCCGGCCTTGGTCGAACGCGTCGCCGCGGCCTACACGAAGTCCGACGGCGACATCCGCACGACCTTGCGCGCGATCTTCGCCTCGCCCGAATTCAACGCGCCGGAGAATTACCGCGCGAAGATCAAGACGCCTTTCGAACTCGCCATCAGCGCGCTGCGTTCGCTCGGCGGCGAAACGACGGGCGCGCCCGCCCTGCATCAATGGATCGCGCGCATGGGCGAACCGCTCTACCAGTATCAAGCGCCCACGGGCTACCCCGACACGGCGGAGCACTGGGTCAACACCGGCGCGCTGCTCGAACGCATGAACTTCGCGCTCGCCCTCGTCGGCAACCGCATCAACGGCACCCGCGTTGACCTCTCGCGCTTCAACGGCGCGACCACGGGCGCGAACAAATCGCGCCTCATCGAGCAATTCGCCGCCGTCATCTTGCAAGGCGACATGTCCGAGCGGACGAAGGCGGCCTTGTTGAAACAGTTGAACGAAGCGGCGACCACGCCCGCGACGCCCGCGACGGCAAACGCCGCCGCCGACGCCGCCACGGCCATGACGCGCGCGACGAACAACGACGATGATGCGTCGATGCAACGCGGCGGCCGTCGCGGCGGCGCGCGGCGCGAGATGCTGGCCGCCGCCAACGCGCCCATCCCCGAAGCGGCGCGCATCGCCGCCCTGATCCTCGGCTCGCCCGAATTTCAAAGACAGTGACGGGGGCAAGATGGTGACAAGTGACAGGTGACAGGTGACAGGAACAAGACAGTGACAAGTGACAGGTGACAGGTGACAAGATAAAGCCAAGTCTCTTTGTTTTAACCTGTCACCTGTCACCCGTCACCTGTCACTCTGAGAGAGGTATGAAGATGAATCGCAGGTTCTTTTTGAAGTCGGGAGGCATCGCGCTGGCGAGCGTCGGATTGGTGTCCGCCGCGTCGCCGTCGTTTTTGCAGCGCGTCGTGGCGGCGCAAGGGCTGAAGGCGGGCGGGCGTCGTAAGACGCTGATCGCGATCTTTCAGCGCGGCGCGGTTGACGGCCTCAACATGGTCGTGCCGCACGGCGAGAAAAATTATTACGCGCTGCGGCCGTCCATCGCCGTCGCGCGGCCGGGCAAGGGCGCGAGCGGCGAGTCGGTCGTAGACCTCGACGGCTTCTTCGGCCTGCACCCCGCGCTCGCCGGGTTCAAGCCGATGTGGGATGCGAAGCGGCTCGCCATCGTTCACGCCGCCGGCTCGCCCGACAGCACGCGCTCGCACTTCGACGCGCAGGATTACATGGAAGCGGGCACGCCCGGCGTCAAGTCAACGCCCGACGGCTGGCTCAATCGCTACTTGCAGGCGCGCGCCCAACCCAAGCAATCGCCGTTTCGCGGCGTGGCGTTGACGCAGAACCTGCCGCGCGCCATGCAGGGACGCGCGCCCGCGCTCGCCATCTCCAACCTCGCCGACTTCTCGATCCGCGCCGGGCAGAGTTCGCAGACCTTGCAGGGCGGCTTCGAGGACATCTACGAACAGGCGGCGGGCGACGCCCTGCGCGGCACGGGCAAGGAGACGTTCGAGGCCATCGCCTTTTTGAAGCAGGTCAACCCCGCGCAGTACAAACCGGAGAACGGCGCGCAGTATCCGCGCACCGCCTTCGGCCACGCCTTGTTGCAGATCGCCCAACTCGTCAAAGCGGGCGTCGGTCTCGAAGTCGCCTTCACGGAGATGGGCGGTTGGGACACGCACGTCAACGAGGGCGGCGCGCGCGGTCAACTCGCGGCGCGCCTGACGGAGTTCGCGGGCGGCATCAACGCGCTTTACACAGACCTCGGCGCGCGCATGGACGATGTGTTGATCCTCACGATGTCCGAGTTCGGGCGCACCGTCGCCGAGAACGGCAACCGCGGCACCGACCACGGCCACGCCAACGCCATGTTCGTCATCGGCGGCGCGACGCGCGGCGGGAAAGTTTACGGGCAGTGGCCGGGACTCGACGCCGACAAACTCTACGACGGGCGCGACCTCGCTTTGACCACAGACTTCCGCGACGTGTTCGGCGAAGTCGCCGGGAAGCATCTCGGCAATGCCGACCTCAAGCGGGTCTTCCCCGGTTACGCCTCGAACGCGACGAAGTTTCGCGGCGTGCTGGGTTAAGAGAGAGAAGCCTCGAACGGATTTAGAGCCGCCCGGAACCGGGCATCAGCCGAAGCGTACATCACGAAGACGCGACAAGGGGCGCGGAGAGTTGAATGTCTCTCCGCGCCCCTCTTCGCGCACTCCGTGGCGAACGAGTTTTTAACTCCCGGCGCGGTTCTGCGCCCACGCGACGCCGTCCGGCCCTTTGCCCGTTTCGACCTGTCCCGTCACTTCCAACTTTTCCAGATCGACGGCGGCCACGCTGCCCGTCTCCTGTAACGCGACGTAAGCGCGTTTGCTGTCGGACGCGACGGCGACGCCGACCGTGCCGCCCGCGATCTTGATTCGTTTGATCTCTTTGCGCGTCGCCGCGTCGAAGATGATGAGTTCGCCGCCGACCGGGTCGGGGATGAGCACGCGCTTGCCGTCGGGCGTGAAGGCGACGCGAAAGGGAAGCTGCGAAAACTTCGCGAGCGTCTCCACCACTTTGTTCGTCGCCGTGTCGATGACGGAGATCGTGCCGTCGTCGCGGTTGGCCGCCCACACCTCGCGCCCGTCGGGCGAGATGCCGATGCCTTCGGGCGTCTTGCCGACCGCGATCTGCTTGATGTTCGGCGGCGTCGGCGGCGTGCCCACGTTGAGCGCGGTGACGGTGTTCGAGAGCATGTTGGCGGTGTAAATCTTCTTCGCGTCGGGCGTGACGACGAGCATGTGCGAAACGCTCTCGCCCGTGCCCATCAACCAGTCTACTTTGTCCGTCGCCGGATCGTAGCGCGCCACGGCGCGGTTGGCCTCCGCCGTGAAATAGATTTTGCCGCCCGCCTCAACCATGCCGTGCGGGCGTCGGAGCGCGCCGAGGTCAACGCGCTTCGTCTCCTTGCGCGCCGCGATGTCTACGATTGAGAGCGAACTGCCGGCGACCTGCTGCGTGCCGTAGTTGGCGACGTAAGCCGTGCGCCCGTCGGGCGAGGCGACCACCTCGTGCGGCCCTTCGCCGACGGGCACGCGCGCCACCACCTTCAACGCCGCCGGGTCAACGATGGCGAGCGTGTTGTCCGTCTTATTCAGCACGAGCAACGCGGGCGCGAACGCGTTCGCGCCGGTGGTCATGGCCGGAGTTTGCGCCGTCTGCGCGCCGGTCAATCGAGACACGGAGAGCGCGGCGATGCACGCCAGCGCGACGAGCGCGACGCACTTCGAGAGAAATCCCATTTTCACGGATCGAGTCTCCATTTCTTCGGGTCGGAATCAGGCGAAGCCTTAAGGGTCTGCGGCAAGTTAATACGTAAACGCGCGGGGCGGGTTTCGCGGCGGGTGAGAATTTCAGAGTGAGAGGGAGAATCGGATCGCGGGAAAATATTCATCGCTGAGGCGCGGAGCAACACGGCGGCGGGGCGGGCGGCCTTGAAGGCGCGACGGGAGTCTTCTGCGCGTTCGCGCGTTGTCCGTCGAACGCGGCTCGCATAAGATGAGTTTGAAACTAACGTGGCCGACTTATTCCAGCCGACGATCCTGCGCTACGACGCGCTGCCTTCGACCAACACGGAGGCGGCGAGTCAGGCGGCGCGCGGCGCGCCCGAAGGGTTGTGCGTGGTGGCGCGCGAGCAGACGCGCGGGCGCGGGCGACAGGAGCGCGTGTGGGCGTCGCCGCCCGATGCGGGACTCTATTTCAGCATCGTCCTGCGCCCGCGTCTCGGATTAGAGGCGTGGCCGCTGGTGACCCTCTTGGCCGCGCTCGCTGTGCGCGACGCGCTCGCCGAAGCGTGCGCGCTCGAAACCGACATCAAGTGGCCGAACGACATCCTCGCCGGAGGACGAAAACTCTGCGGCATCCTCGCCGAAACCGTCGAGACCAAGCCCGGACGCGCCTGCATCCTCGGCATCGGCATCAACCTGAGCGAGCGCGCTTACCCCGCCGACTTGCGCGAGCACGCCACCTCGGTCGAAGCCGCCATGGGAGCACGCGCCGACCTTGAGCGCGTGCTTGCCGCGCTCGTCCGCCACCTCGCGCGCCGCTACGCGCAACTCCACGCGCCCGCCGGCCGGGCGGAAATCGTGCGCGACTGGTCGGCCAACTCTTCTTACGCCGCGGGCAAGCGCGTGCGCGTCAAAGCCGCCACGGAAACTTTTAGCGGCACGACACGCGGCCTTGAGCCGGACGGCGCGTTGCGTGTCGAACTGGCGACCGGCGAGATCAAACTCGTGCGCGCCGGCGATGTCCACGCGCTCAGAGCGGCGACGCATGATGAAGAAGCTGTCAGTAGTCAGTAGTCAGTTGTCCGTGGTCAGTAGTCAGTTGTCCGTGGTCAGTTGTTCAACATCCATCTTTAGGAACTTGCTTGAGAGCCACATGCAACTGACAACTGACCACGGACTACTGACTACTGACAACCGACCACGGACAGCTTTTCCATCGTCCATCCTTTATCCATGAGGTTTCTATGGCGAGAATCGAAGGGGTCGAACCCGGTGCGGCGGAGGGTTTCGTCGGGCGCGTATTCGCGGCGCAGGCGAAGAAGTGGGGCGCGCCGCTGCTCAATCATCTGCTCTATGCGCGCCGCCCGTCGATTTTTCGCGGCGTGCGCGCCATGTGGGGCGGCATCGCGGAGTCGGGGTTGATTGACGAGAAACTGCAAGCCCTCGTCAATCGCCGCGTCGCCGCGCTCAACGGCTGCGAGTTTTGACAGGACATCAACGCTGCGGTCGGCAGCGAACTCGGCATCCCCACGGAAAAGATTCTCGCCCTCGCGGACTACGCCGTCAGCCCGCACTACACGGAGCGCGAGCGCGTCGCGCTGCTCTACGCCGACGCGATGACCGTCACCGGCCGCGAAGTTTCGGACGAACTCTTCGCGCGCCTCCGCCAATTTTATGACGACGACGCGCTCGTCGAACTGACGGCCGTCATCGCCTGGGAGAACGCTTCGAGCAAATTCAACCGCGCCCTGCGCGTGCCGTCGCAACGACTTTGGAAGCGCGCGGCGGGCGAAGCGCGGAGCGCGGATTAAGCGGACGGGGCAACCGAGGCGCACGCGCCGCTTCCGTCTTTCAGGCCGCGCCCTGACCAACCATCAATATGAAGAT
>DASQNL010000535.1:0-5203 GCA_035644995.1 Pyrinomonadaceae bacterium
CTACCGCGCGCTCGAACAAACGCGCGCCTTCGATGCGCGCGCCGCCGCCGAGCGCGCACGCCTGCGCGCGCTCCTTGAGAAGCAACGAAAACTCCGTCGCAATCTGGAAAAAGATTTGGCCGCGCACGGCGACGCCGCCGAGCATAAGCGCGTCGGCGATCTGCTGCTCGCCAACATCGCCACGGCCGTGCGGCACGGGGCGCGCGTCTCCGTCACGGACTACTTCGCGCCGGACGCGCCCACGGTCGAACTCGAAATCGACGAGCACGCCAGTTTGCAGGAAGAGGCCGCCCGCCGCTTCGCCCGTTACACGAAGGCCAAACGCGCCGCGCAGGAGACCGCCGCGCGCCTCGCGGATTTGAATGCCGGACTCGCCGCGCTCGAACACAAACAGCGGGAACTCGAACAAATCATCGCCGGCCGCGACGCCGCCGCCCTCGAAGCCTTCGGCGAGACGGCGCGCGGCACAGCACGCGGGACTCGCGCGACCGGCGCGCGCCGTGGCGGCGGCGATGGCGGCGGCGCGGCGCACGACGGACGCCGCACCAAGGCTCAAATCAAAGCGGCGGAATCGGTCGGGGGGGCGCGTCGCTATCGCTCGTCGGACGGTTACGAAATCCTCGTGGGGCGCGCGGCGAAGGATAACGATCAACTGACGTTCAAGGTCGCGCGCGCGCATGATCTCTGGCTGCACGCGGCCGACTATCCCGGCTCCCACGTCATCGTGCGCAACCCCGCGCGCGGCGAAGACGTGCCGCACCGCACGATCATCGAGGCCGCGCAACTCGCCGCGCATTTCAGTCAGGCCAAACGCGACGCCAAAGTCTCCGTCCATTACACGCCGCGCAAGTTTCTCTCCAAGCCGAAGGGAGCCGCGCCGGGACTCGTCCGCATGTCGAGCTTTCGCAGCCTGCTCGTCGAACCGCGCGAAGCCGTCGAACGCATTTGACGGGCGGTCGCCCGCGGCCTCATCTTTTGCAAACATCCGCGCACAGTTTCGTCACGAGCATCGGCTATCGTGCCGGGAGAATTTCAAAACACGGACGGGTAACACGGCTTTCATGAGTACAAATTTCGTCGCACCGCTGGAACAGATCGCAACCGACCTGCTCGACAATCTCGCGGACGCCCTCGTCGGCAAGGCTTCAACTTTGCGCGACGGCACGGAGCACGCGGGCGTCCAACTGCCGCGCGATCTCTACGCGCACGAAAATGCGCAGACCGAGTGGTGGTATTACACCGGGCACATGCAGACGGCTTCGGGGCGTCGTTTCGGTTTCGAGTTCGTCTTCTTCAAACGCCGGACAGACCTCGACCGCTTCGGCGTCGTGCCCTTGCGTCTCATCGCCAACCCGCTCTACCTCGCGCACTTCGCCGTCACCGACGAGTCGCGCGTGCGCTTCCGCTACGAGCATCGCAAGAGCGCGAACAGCCCCTTCGACCTTCCGGCGGAGATGAGCGCGAGCCGTTATTATTTGAAACTCGGCGACTGGACGATTCGCCAGGCGACGGACGGGCGTCACCTCCTGCGCGCCACGCTCGGCGACGATCTCATCTTCGAGGTCGCCCTGCGTCCCGCGAAGCCCGCCGCGCTCAACGGGCACGCCGGGGTCGGCGTCAGCTTTAAAGACGAGGGCGAAGCGTCGCGCTATTTTTCCTTCACCCGGATGGAGGCCGAGGGCGACATCACCTGGCACGGCGAGACGGAGCGTTGCACGGGCGCGGCGTGGATGGATAGGGAGTTCGGCACGTGGCGCACTACGAACAAGCAGAAGGGCTGGGATTGGTTCAGCCTGCAACTCTCGACCGGCGCGGAGTTGATGGTCTATCACATCCGCGACGCGCAAGGGAGACCCTCGGAGTTTTCGAGCGGCACGTTCGTTGACGCCGAAGGGCGCGCCACGCATCTCACGCGCGCCGACTTCACGCTCGAAGCGACGGCGCATTGGCGGAGTCCGCATACGGGCGCGACTTATCCGAGCGGGTGGCGTCTCGGCGTCCCGCGCTGCGGCATCGAGGTCGAGGTCACGCCGGTCATGCAGGATCAGGAACTCGACACGCGCGGCACGACCATGATCGTCTACTGGGAAGGCGCATGCACCGTTCGCGGGCGGCACAATGAAGCGGAGACCGGGGGGCGCGCCTACGTCGAACTCGTCGGCTACGACCGCTCGCACGAGCAGCCGTCCATCGCCACGTTTCTCTTCGGCGGCGCGCTCGACCGCCGCTGGCGCAGCATCTTCGGATAGCCGCGCCTGAAATCGTGCACTGCGTGTTCTATTTGGCAACGGGCGAAGCGCACGCGCCGCTCGCGTGTAAAAAGCCCTGCGTGCGTCTTCAACACTTTAGGCGCGGCGCGGCCGGCAATCGCCGCGCGTCGGCGAGCGGCACGGCGGTTGCCATCATTTCAGCGTAGTCTTAAATCTAACTCTCTCCGGCGGTGCGGCGACAGCCGTAGAACACAAATGTCGTATTTCACCATTATTGAAATCTAAGGAAAGGGTTTGAACGATGAAAAAGTTTTTACTTCTGGGCGTTATGGCCTTGCTGATGGGCGGCGCCGTTAATGAAGCGTCCGCGCAGCGGCGCACCGACCGCGAACGCATCCAGCGCGGCATCCGCTCCGGCCAGATCACGCGCGCCGAGGCACAGGCGATTCGCGAACGCCAGCGGCAGATTCGCGAGGAGCGTCGCACCTATCGCTCCGACGGCGTGCTGACGCGCGAAGAACGGCGCGAGATTCGCAGCGACCGCCGCGAACAGGATCGCTATATCCGCAGCCAACGCCGCGACGACGACCGCAACAATCGCCGCTGGCGCAACCGCAACGACGACGATGACGACCGCAGACGCGGCAACGGCTATTACCGTCGCGGCGCGGGTTCGTCTTCGCACCCGGTCTTCGGGGATAACAACCGCAGCCGCGGCCGTGGCCGTGGCCGTCACTAAGTCGTAAACCGACAACTAAAACTTCCCGACGCGAAGCCCGCGCCCGTATCACACGGCGCGGGCTTCGCTTATTTGCCGTGGTGCGTGCGCGGCTGCGTGCGAATCGGCTATTATCGACTCGTTCCCGTCGAGATTACGGATTCGCACCCAGGATAATTCATAGATGACAGCCAGCATCGAACAGAAGGACACGTCGGCAGAACTCTTCGCACGCGCCGTCGAACTCATGCCCGGCGGCGTCAATTCGCCCGTGCGCGCCTTTCGCGGCGTCGGCGGCACGCCCCGTTTTATCCGCGAAGCGAGCGGCGCGACGATGACCGACGTTGACGGGCGCACCTACATTGATTACGTCGGCTCGTGGGGGCCGATGATTCTCGGCCACGCCGACCCGCAAGTCGTCGCCGCGCTGCACGACGCGCTCGCGCGCGGCACGAGCTACGGCGCGCCCACCGAACTTGAGATCGAGATGGCGGAAGAGATCGCGGACGCCGTGCCGTCAATCGAGATGGTGCGGATGGTCAACAGCGGCACGGAGGCCACCATGTCGGCCATCCGTCTCGCGCGCGGCGTCACGGGGCGCACGAAACTCGTCAAGTTTGAAGGCTGCTATCACGGCCACGGCGATTCGATGCTCGTGCGCGCCGGCTCCGGCGTCGCCACGCTCGGCCTGCCCGACAGCCCCGGCGTCCCGCCCGCGCTTGCGCAGGAGACGCTGACCGTTCCCTTCAACGACAGCGAAGCCCTCGCGCGAGTCTTCGACGAGCACGGCGCGCAGATCGCCGCCGTGATCATCGAACCCGTCGTCGGCAACATGGGCTGCGTCGCGCCGCACGCGCCCTACCTGCAAGCGGTGCGCGACCTGACGACGCGACACAACGCGCTGCTCATCTTCGACGAGGTGATGACCGGCTTTCGCCTCGCGCGCGGCGGCGCGCAAGAGTTGTATGGCGTCGCGCCGGACATCACGACGCTCGGCAAGATCATCGGCGGCGGCCTGCCCGTCGGCGCATACGGCGCGAGCCGCGACATCATGAACCACGTCGCGCCGGCAGGCGCCGTCTATCAGGCGGGCACGCTCTCCGGCAACCCGCTCGCCATGACCGCCGGACTCACGACGCTGCGCCGCCTGCGCGACAAATCCGTCTACGCCCAACTCGAACGCGCGGGCGCGCGCCTCTGCGCCGGACTCTCGGAGGCCGCACGCGCGGCCGGGATCGAAACCGTCACCAATCGCGTCGGTTCGATGTGGACGACCTTCTTCACGAATGAACCCGTCACCGACTGGACGAGCGCGGGCAAAAGCGACCGCGCGCTCTACGGCAAGTTCTTTCACGCTATGCTCGGCGAAGGCGTCTATCTCGCCCCCTCGCAATTCGAGGCGGGCTTCATCGGCCTCGCGCACACGGACGAACTGATAGACCGCACCGTCGAGGCTGCCCGCGCCGCCTTCGCGCGCATCACGAAGTGAGCAGGGAATTTTTACCGACGGATGGGCAAAGCGGTTCCAAGTGGATAGGAATACCTGCGTTGTTTTATTTCCAGGCCCGTGATACAGTGCCCGTGTATGCAGCCTCCTACCCTGCATCGTTCTTCAACCTTACTCAGAAGGATAAACATGTCTCACAAAAAAATGCTGTTGAGTCTGGGTCTGCTTTGCGCAATCATCTTGTCGGCCTTCTCACTGCCGGTGATTGCGGACGCGAAGAACTCGCGTCAAATAACAGTCTCTGAAGATGGCCGTGTCATCGCCACGGTTGCGGTGGAACAATCGCGGGGCGACATCCTCGACATCACGGTGCGCCGCGCAGGCGCGCCCGTACACACCTACCGCTATTTCAGAAATTTCCCTTCGCTCAGCGCGTCCGTCGGCAAAAGGACAGTCTTCACTTACTTTCCACACCAAACGGGCGACCGCGTCTCCGACGATGGCGACGCGCGTGAACTGCTCGCCGCCGACATGAGAATCCTGCGCGTCGTTCGCAAAACCACAGCAATCGTTGCCCTCGCCGAAATCGCCTACCTCGCAGTTACCGGCGACGACAGCGCCATCTTTCAGACGCCCCAACCATCGTTACGTGCGAACGTCGTTGTGACGGAACCCGTCGCTTTCTCCCTGAGCGATTGCAACGACGCATGTATGGCGGTGCTGAAAATGTGTAAAGAAGACCCCAACGTGAAAGACAAGAACGTTTGCTATACGGGCGCGTTCGACTGTGTCGGGAAATGCGGCAACGCACCCGCCCCCGAGAAGCCG
>DASQNL010000536.1:0-4283 GCA_035644995.1 Pyrinomonadaceae bacterium
GTATTGCTTGCCCGTCTCGGTGCGTGAGTAGTAGTAGTAACCGTCTTGCCGGTAAGGGACGTTGGCGTCCGTCTGTTTGATGCGGCCGAGCATCTCTTGATAGAGCTTCTCCTGCAAGGCTTCCGTGCCTTTCATCACCGCATCGGTGTAGGCGTTTTCGGCTTCGAGATAAGAGATCACTTCCTTGTCGGTTTTTTCGCGCAGCCAGAAGTAGTCGTCGTTGAGCGTCTCGCCGTGAAAGGTCTGACTTTTGGCGAGTTTCTTGGCCGTCGGCGGCGCGGGTGGGTGCTGGTTTGCTTGTGCCATGATGTTCGTGTGACTGAGTGAGATTAACGCGCCGCAGAGCGCGAGCATGAACAGCAGCTTCTTCATCAGTGGTCTCCAATTCGGTGACGGAACGTGAAAATTTTTAACGGGATGCGCGCGCCGGGGGCGTCCGCGTCGCGCGATACGAAAACTTCGCCTCATGCCGGAGACGGGGGCGACAAAATTTGGAACGTGGGCTGCTCTCGCGCCGGCGCGCGCGGACGTTACGCGCCGCTTCACGATCTAATAGACGCGCATTATAGTTGCCGCCGCGCGCGCCTCGCAACCGCGCCGCGCCGCGCCGTGCCGCGCGGAGTTTGGCGGCGCGCGGGTTTTAGCTCTTGCGCGCGCCTCCCGCCTCCCTCTCACCCGTCCCCTTTTCCCTTTCACTTTTCCCTGTGCTTAAATGGCTGCCCGAAAGGTTTTCACGAATGCCACACGAGAACACGCTCGACGCGTCCCAGACCGCGCTCGTCATCATCGACATGCAGGAGGCGTTTCGTTCCTCCATGCCCGACTTCGCCGAGGTCGCGGTACGCATCGCGCTCATGGCGCACGCCGCTCAACTGCTCGGCCTGCCCGTGCTCTTGACCGAACAATATCCGAAGGGCTTGGGGCGCACCGCCGGGGAGATTCGCGCCGTGCTGCCCGCCGCCCTCGAACCCATCGAGAAGACCGCCTTCAGTTCTTGCGGCGCGCAAAGTTTCGTCGGCGAACTCGAACGCGTGGGCGCGCGTCACGCGCTCGTCTGCGGCATCGAAGCGCACGTCTGCGTCAACCAGACGACGCACGATCTGCTCGCGCGCGGCTACCGCGTGCATCTTCTCTCCGAGTGCATCACGGCGCGCGCCGCGCACAATCGCCAGACCGGCCTCGCCAAGATGCAACAATCCGGCGCGCTCCCCTCTTCCATCGAGCTGGCTCTCTTCGAACTCATGCGCGATGCCGCCCACGAACAATTCAAGGCGGTGCAGAAACTGATCAAGTAAAAACGTCAGTTGTCCGTGGTCGGTTGTCCGTTGCTTGTGGCTAGCACACGAGTTGCTAAAGAGCGGATTGAACAACTGACCACGGACAACTGACAACTGACATTGCTATGGACTTTCTTTCAGGACTCAACGAACAACAACGCGTCGCCGTGGCGACGACGGAAGGGCCGCTGCTGATACTGGCGGGCGCGGGGTCGGGCAAAACGCGCGTCATCGTGCATCGCATCGCCTATCTCATCGCCGAGCGGAATGTCGCGCCCTATCACATCCTCGCCGTCACCTTCACGAACAAGGCCGCGGGCGAGATGCGCGAGCGCGTCGGGCGGCTCTTGAGCGACCAGCGGCTCTCAAGCGCGCCGCTCATTTCCACCTTCCACTCGCTCTGCGTGCGCATCCTGCGGCGCGACATCGAGCGGCTCGAAGAGGGTCATACGCGCTCCTTCACCATCTACGATCAAGACGACTCGACGCGCATCGTCAAGGGCGCGGTCAAGGATTTGGGACTCGACTCCGACCGCCTCGGCGCGCGACAAGTGCAATCCGCCATCAGCCACGCCAAGAACAGCGGCACGGACGCCGACGCTTACGCCGCGCGCGTCGAATACGGCGACGAAAAGCGCGCCGCCATCGCCCGCGTCTACCGTCTCTACGAGGAACGCCTCGTCAACAACAACGCGCTCGACTTCGACGACCTGATGATCAAGGCCGTCCGCCTCTTGCGCAAAAACAAGGAGGTGCGCGACTACTACAACGACAAGTTCCGCTACATCCTCGTCGACGAGTATCAGGACACCAACAGTCTCCAATTCGCCCTCATCCGCTTCCTCACCGAACGACAGCAGAACGTCTGCGTGGTCGGCGACGAAGACCAATGTGTGGTCGCGGGCACGATGATCGAGACCCGGCGCGGGACTTTGCGCGCGGAGAAGGTGCGCGTCGGCGACAGCGTGTTGAGCGCGAAGGGCGGCGGACAAACGCAATTCAGCCGCATCACGCAGGTGGCCGAGCGGCGGGTTATCAATCAGCCGGTCGTCAAGATCGGCACGAAGCGCGGCTTCTCGCTGACGACCACGCCGGAGCACGTGCATTTCGCGCGCTACATGGTTGACGATGCCGACGGCGACGACCTGTTCTTCACTTACCTGATGTACAAGCGTGGCGTCGGTTTCCGTCTGGGCGTCACGCGGCGTTATCGTGCGGCGAGCGCGGCTCATAAAACCATCGGCTTCATCCAACGCAGCACGCAGGAAAGCGCCGACGCCCTATGGGTTGTCGAAGCGTGCCGCACCGAAGAGGAATCCCGCTACTGGGAGAATTTTTACGCCGCCGCCTACGGCTTGCCGACCGTCACGTTCAAGGCCGCCGCCGGAACGAGAATGCCGCAGGCGTCAATAGATCGTCTGTTTGCCGGGGTTGATACGGAGCGCGGCGCGCGGGCTTTGCTCGCCGCCAAGCAGATGTCGTTCGAGCACCCGCACCATACGCCGAAATCTACCACCCTCGCGCGGCGGCGCAATTTCAGCGTGACGCTCTGCAAGGACGGACGGCATAACCCGCTGCACTATTGCGAAGTGCTCGGCTCGGACATGGACGACGCGGGGCATCTGCGCCGAATCGGACTTAACCCCACCCCGCACAAGCGCAACGGTTGGCGCGTGCGCGCAACGACAGGTGATTTCGGAGAGATCGTCGCCTTGCACCGGAAAGTCGATTCCGCGCTCGGCGGCGTCAACTTGATTCTCAAGGCAGGCTTTACCGACGGCACTTCGCTTCACTTTACCCCCGCCTCGCATGTCCTCCCCGGCATGCGCGTCTTTGTGCATACGCCCGACGGCATTGAGCAGGACGAGGTGGTGGCGGTTGAACGCTTAACCTATAGCGGGCGCGTCTACGATTTCAACGTCGAACGCACGCATAATTTCGTCGCCGGCAACATCTACACGCACAACTCGATCTACAAATGGCGGGGCGCGGACATCTCGAACATTTTGAACTTCGAGCAGCACTACCCGGAGGCGAAGGCGATTCGGTTGGAGCAGAATTATCGCTCGACGCAGAACATTCTGGATACGGCGGGCGCGGTCGTGAAGTTGAACACGGAGCGCAAGGGCAAGAACCTGTGGACATCGAACCCGGCGGGCGAGCGCATCCGCTACTATCAGGCTTTCGATGCGGAGGGCGAGGCGCGTTTCGTGGCGGCGAAAGTAGAGGAGCACCGCCGCGTCGATCCCGCGCTGCGGGCGGCCGTGCTGTATCGCACGAATGCCCAGTCGCGCGTGTTTGAAGAGGCGATGCGGCGCGCCAACATCGCTTACAACATCGTCGGCGGCTTCTCCTTCTACGAGCGCGCCGAGGTGCGCGACATTATCTCTTACCTCAAATTGGCGATGAACCCGCACGACTCCATCGCCCTCATGCGCGTCATCAACACGCCGCCGCGCGGCCTCGGCAAACAGACGCTCGACGAACTCGACCGCCGCGCCAAAGACTACGGCGTCTCGCTCTGGGAAACGCTCGCCATCGTCACCGACCCGGCGCAGGACGCCAAAGGCTTCGCGGCGCGCTCTCTCTCCTCGCTCAAAAACTTCCAGCGCATGATCACGAATCTCGTCTCGGTGGCGCAGCGCGAACCGGCCTCGGAGGTGGTTAAAGCGGCGATTCTCGATTCGGGTTACGCCGACGCGTTGAAGGCGGAGGCCACGGACGAGGCCGAGGGGCGGTTGGAGAACTTACAGGAACTCGTCAACGCCGCCGTCGATTACGACCGCGAGGAGGGCGGCGGCCTGCGCGATTTCATAGACGCCGCCGCGCTCGTCTCCGACACGGATCAATATAAGCGCGACGCGCCCGTCACGTTGATGACCGTGCATTCGGCGAAGGGTCTGGAGTTTCCGCTCGTCTTCATGGTCGGACTCGAAGACGGACTGTTTCCGCATTCGCGCTCGGCGTCGGATCAGGCGGAGATGGAAGAGGAGCGGCGGCTTTGCT
>DASQNL010000537.1:0-8616 GCA_035644995.1 Pyrinomonadaceae bacterium
CGAGGCGGGCGGCGGCGGCGATGCCGACGCGGAGACGGCGACCCTCTCGTGGCGGCGGCGCGGGCGGTGGGTCGCGCTCGCCTTCGTGCCGTCGAGCCTGATGCTCGGCGTGACGACCTATCTCTCGACCGACATCGCCTCGCTCCCGCTGCTCTGGGTCGTCCCGCTCTCGCTCTACCTGCTCACGCTCATCTTCGCCTTCGCGCGGCGACAAATCTTTAAGCCGCGCACGACGGCGCGCGTCCTGCCGGGCGTCGCTCTCATCTTCGCGCTCGTCTACCTGTCGGGCGCGACCCAGCCCGTCTGGCTGCTTCTCTTCTCTCATCTCTTTTTCTTCGTGGCGGCGGCGATGGCCTGCCACGGGTTGTTGGCCGCAGACCGCCCGCCCGTCCGGCATCTCGCGGAGTTCTATCTGCTGATGTCCGTGGGCGGCGTGCTCGGCGGCCTCTTCAACGCGCTCGTCGCGCCCGCCTTCTTCAACACGACGCTCGAATACCCGCTCGTCATCGTGCTGGCCTGCCTGCTGCTCCCGCGTCCGGTCGCCGAGGCCGTGCCGGACACGCCGCGCGAGCGTTGGCTCGACGCAGGGATTCCCGCCGCCGTCGCGCTTCTGACGCTCCTGCTCGCGCTCGTCGTCAATCGTTTCGAGTTCGACTGGGTGCAGAGTCTCGCGCTCGTGGTGGGCGTGCCGCTCATCGTGAGTTATCTGTTCAAGCGTCGCCCCGTGCGTTTCGCGCTCGCGCTCGGTGCGGTGATGCTCGGCAGCAGTTTTCACGTCAGCCTCAACCGCCGCACCCTGCTCGCCGAACGCAACTTCTTCGGCACGCTGCGCGTGACGCAGGATACGCCGGACAACATGCACTGGCTCTACCACGGCACCACCATCCACGGGCGGCAATCGCTCGCGCTCGCGCGCCACTGCGAACCGCTCTCCTACTATCATCGAGAGGGGCCGCTCGGACAGTTCTTCAAAACTTTCGACGACCACGCCGCCAACGGCAACGTCGCCATCGTCGGCCTCGGCACGGGCGCAACCGCCGCTTACACTCGCCCCGGCCAGAATTGGACGTTCTACGAGATCAACCCCGCCGTCGTCCGCATCGCGCGCAACCCGTCATACTTCACTTATCTCTCTTACTGCGCCGCCGCGCCCGTCGAAGTCGCGCTCGGCGACGCGCGCCTGCAACTGCAAAACGCGCCGCCCGCGCACTACGCGCTCATCGTCCTCGACGCCTTCAGTTCCGACGCCATCCCCATGCACCTGATGACCGTCGAAGCCCTAGACCTCTACCTCTCCAAGCTCGCCCCCGGCGGCCTCGTCGTCTTCCACATCTCCAATCGCAGCCTCGACCTGCGCCCGGTCGTCGCAGACCTCGCCCGCGCCCGCGCCCTCGTCTGCCTCTCGTTCGACGACACGGCGCGCAATCAAACGGGCGGCAAAGAACCCTCGCAATGGGTCGTCATGGTGCGTCGCCCCGAAGCCGCGCGCGCGCTCGCCGCAGACCCGCGCTGGCAGCCCCTCGAAGGCCGCGCCGACCGCCCCGTCTGGACGGACGACTTCTCCAACATCGTCAGCATCTTCAAATGGCGTTGAGGACTATTCCGGAGTTCAGTCGGCGAAGGCGACCGTCAGTTCGCGCAGGGTGGCGGAATCGCTCGCATCGTTTCTGATTGATTCGTCGCGGTTGACGTGGTTGTAGAGGATGTCGCGTTGTTGCGGGATGAATCCCGCGGTGCGGATGAGGTAGCGGAGCATGCGCTCGTCGGCTTCGTTGTGCGCGCCCGCGGCGGAGACGACGTTCTCCTCGATCATGATCGAACCCATGTCGTCCGCGCCGAAGCGCAGCACGACCTGACCGAGGCGCAGCCCTTGCGTGAGCCACGACGACTGAATGTGTTCGATGTTGTCGAGGAAGAGGCGCGAGACGGCGACCATCTTCAAATAGTCAACGCCCGTCGGTTCATCCTTGACGCGGCGGCCGAGCGCGGTGTTCTCGCGCTGGAACGTCCACGGGATGAAGGCGGTGAAGCCGCCGGTTTCGTCTTGCAGGTCGCGGATGCGTTCGAGGTGGCGAACGCGGTGCTCCGTGCGGTCGCCGATGCCGAACATCATGGTCGCCGTCGAGCGCAGGCCGACGAGGTGCGCGGCGCGCATCACGGCGAGCCATTCGTCGGTCGTGCATTTGGTCGAGACGCGCTTGCGCACCTCGTCGTCCAGAATCTCGCCGCCGCCGCCGGGCAGCGACGACAGCCCCGCCGCTTTCAGGCGCGTCATGATCTCTGCGTATGAGAGGCCGCTGATGAGATGGATGTTGTGAATCTCCGGCGGCGAGAAACTGTGCAACTGCATCCGCGGATACTTCGCGTGCAGCGTCCGCAGCAAATCCTCATACCACTCGATGCCGAAATCGGGATGAAGCCCGCCCTGCATCAGGATGCCCGTGCCGCCGAGCGCGACGGTCTCGTCAATCTTCTCGCAAATCTCTTCGACGGTGCGGACGTAGGTGTCCGGCTTGCCCGGCCGCCGGTAGAAGGCGCAGAAGGTGCAGACGACGTTGCAGACGTTCGTGTAATTGATGTTGCGGTCGATGATGTAGGTGACGACGCCCGCGGGGTGTCGCCGCTTGCGCATCTCATCGGCGGCGACGCCGATCCGCGCAATGTCGTCGGACTCCAAGAGCGCGGTGCAATCATCTGCGGTCAGACGCCCGCCTGCGAGCGCGCGGTCGAGAATCGGTTGGATGTCGGTCATAACTTCAATTCGTGTTTTTAGAGACGAAACACCTTTCTTCGTCATCCCGGAAGATGCTTTCCCGATGCTGCTCCCAAACTTGCAGCCATCTTTATTTTGACGCTTTTTCCGCCGCGACGAACGATGTAAAGGCTTTTTTCATATCCGGCTCGCGCCGCACTTTCGCATCTCAAGCTCAACTCATTATACGCCACGCGGCCTGCTTTGTTTGCTTGTGGGCTTAGGCGTCGAGCATTTTCAAAGGGCGCACGGCCGGCGTGAGCCGGTGCTTGTGCGCGAGCCGGAAAAACAGTTCGAGACCGGCGCGCATGTCTTCGTTCAAGTCGAAGCAGATGTTCTCGGTGAGATAGGCGCGCAGTTCCGTGCGCGGCAAACCGAGCGTGCGCTCGTACTCGGCGACGATCTCTTCCAGCCGCGCCAACCCTTCATCGCGCGCGCCCGCGAAATCCACGCGCCGGACAGCTTCCGCCGCCGATTCGTGCGCCATCCACATCGCAAACACGAAGCCCAATCCAGTGAACTCGCGCCACAACTCGGCGAGGTCGTACACGCGCAAATTCTCGCGCGCGAAGGTCATCGCCGGGTCGCCGATGACGAGGGCGGCGTCGTGCTTTGCTAGCATCGCTTCGACATCCGGCGACGCGGGCGCGGTTTGCACGTCGCCGCCCACAAACTCGCGAAAGATGATCCGCACGAGCGCGGCCGAAGTGCGCGACGAGGCGTCGAGCGCGAGCGTCCGCACGTCTTGCAAATCCCCGCCCCGCGTCACCAGCACGACGCTGCGCACGGCACGGCGCGCGCCGACGCACACGCCCGGAACGACCGACACCTCCGGCAAACGTTGATACTCGATCACCGGGACGAGCGCGGCCTCGACCAAACCGCGCGCCAGCATGTCGCCGCAACGCGCCGGGGCGGCATCCGTCAAGAGCGCGACCTCGCCCGCCCTCGCGCCTCGCGCGAAACTCCAGATGAGCGGGGCTGAGTTCAGATAACTCGAAGCCGCCACGCGCGGCACGTCCTGTTCGTTCGTCGTCTCTGAAATGGCTCGCGCTCCCTTCCGCGCCCGATCTTCAAGCGGCTGAACTCAACTTATCGCAAGCAAATGCTAACGCACGGCAATCGACGCCGCAAGAAGTCGTGCGCCCGTTCAAACGGCACCGCGTTGACAGCCCTCGAAAGCTGCCATTAACATGCAGTCTGTGACGCGCGAGAAGCGACATCCGGCAAAATTCGGCTCGCTCTGAACCCGCCCCGTCACCCGTCGCCGGTCACTCTAACGAATGCCTATCTACGACATCAGCGTCGCCATTTCGCCGGAGACGACGCCGACTTATCCGGGCGACCCCGGCATCGAGATCACCTCATGGGCGGCCATCGCGCGAGGCGACGCCGCCAACGTCACGCTGCTGCGCCTCGGCGCGCACACGGCCACACACCTCGACGCCCCGGCACACTTTATCGAACACGCGCCGCAAGTCTCCGCCTTACCGCTCGAAGTTTTGATCGGCGAGGCGCGTGTGGTGGAATTGGCGGATGAGGTGCAGGCCATCGACGCGAGCCATGTCGCCGCACACGTCCCCGCGGGCACAACGCGCGTGCTCTTTAAAACGCGCAACTCGAATTTCTGGCACGACGACGGCAAAGCGTTTCGTGAAGACTTCACACACCTCACCCCCGGCGGCGCGCGCGCGCTCAACGAACGCGGCGTGCGGCTCGTCGGCATCGATTATCTGTCCATCGAAAAATTCAAGTCGGAAACTTTCGAGACGCACACGACGTTGCTCGCGGCGGGAGTTATCGTCGTCGAAGGTCTGGACTTGCGCGGGGTGGCGGCCGGCCTCTACGAACTGATCTGTCTGCCTTTGAAAATCGCGGTCGGGAGCGGCGACGGCGCGCCCGCCCGCGCCGTCCTGCGCACGCAAGATTAAACCGGCCTCGGTAGTTGCGCCCCGGCGGCGAGGAGCGTCCCCATGGAGGTAGTAAATCTCAAAGAGAAGTTCGGCCTCTTGCGAGAGCGCTGGCAGCCGCGGATCGCGGGCGAGATCAACGACGCTTACGTCAAACTCGCCAAGCTCAAGGGCGAATTCCTCTGGCACAAGCACGACGCGGAAGACGAGTTGTTTCTCGTCGTCAAAGGAAATTTGACGATCAAATTAAGAGACCGCGACCTCCGGCTCGCGGAAGGCGAGTTCGTCATCATCCCCAGGGGCGTCGAGCACATGCCGGTGGCCGAGGAAGAAGTCCACGTCATGCTGATCGAACCGAAAGCGACGCTCAACACGGGCGACCGCCAAACGGAGCGCACCCTCCCCGAACTCGAACGCATCTGAACCCGCACGATGAACTCAACGAACGAGAAACAAAAAACTTTCGCCGCCGAGCGCGCCCGCTTCGCGCGGCTGTCCGTTCCGCAACTGATCGAACTATTGTCGAGCGACGATCTGCGCACGCGCTTTCTGGCCGAGATGTGTTTGCGCGACGTAACCAACACCTGACTCAGTTTTCAGCCTGCGGCTCCGCAGGCCGAACGCGCACGCGCCATCGAAGCGTGGCGCGCATGGTGGCGCGAACACAGCCGGACAAGTAAAAAACGATGGACACGAAATCAAAACGAAGCGACGCCGAACGCGACTTGAAGGCCGCGGCAAACGATCCGGCCAACCCCGACGAGCCGGGTTACAACGAGCGCGTCTTCAAACTCGTCCGCCGCATCCCCACAGGCCACGTGATGACCTACGGGCAACTCGCGGAAATTCTCGGCGAAGGCTACACGGCGCGCACCGTCGGCTTCGTCATGAACAAAGCAGACGAATCCGTCCCGTGGCATCGCGTCATCAACGCGCAAGGGGCGTGTTCCACGGGGCGCGTCCTGCTGCCGATGAACAAGCAACAGCGACTGCTCGAAGCCGAGGGCATCGAGTTCAACGCGCGCGACCGCTGCGACCTCGGCCGCTATCGCTGGACGCCGGAGGAAGCGCGCGAGGGCGGCGACGATCACGCGCAGCCGTCCCTCTTCGGCGATTGATAATTCCCTATTTCACTCACAGAGAGCGCATCAACTATGAACAACGATTCTCTACAAACACGCGCGCCATACGAAATCAGCGAACGCAGCTACTCGGTCTCGCCGCACATGGTGACGACCGCGTTTGAGCTGACAGGCTTCCGCGTCACGCGGAATCTGGGCATCGTGCGCGGCATCGTCGTGCGCTCGCGCAACCTCTTCGTCAACATCGGCGCGGTCTTCAATTCGATGGTCGGCGGCAATATCACCGCGTGGACGAACCTCTGCGAGCAGACGCGCCGCGAGGCCTTCGAGATCATGGTGCAGCACGCCACCGAACTCGGCGCAAACGCCATCATCGGCGCGCGCTACGATGCGACCGAGTTGGGGAGCGGCATCACGGAAGTGCTGGCCTACGGCACGGCGGTCGTGGTTGAATCGAGCGACCCGTCAGGACTCTACAACTCTTGAGCGAAACCCCACTGGCACCCGAACAGTTGAGCCGCCTGCGCGCGAGTCTAACCCGCATCCCTTACGCCCAACTGCTCGGCATCAATCTTGAAGACGCCGCGCGCGGCGCGGCCACCTTATCCATGCGCGCGCGGCCGGAATTGGAGCGGTTCGGCGGCATCATGCACGGCGGCGCGCTCGCCTCGCTGGCCGACACGGCCTCCGCCTTCGCCGTCCTCTCCACGCTCGAACCCGCCGCCGAGACCGTCACCGTCAACCTCACGCTCCACTACCTGCGCCCCGTCACGGAAGGCAATTTAACCGCCCGCGCCCGCGTCGTGCGCGGCGGACGCCGCGTCGCCACCGTCTCCGTCGAGATTTTCGACGATTCCGGCGCGCTGGTCGTGACCGCCCTGACGACCTATCTGAAACTCGGTTAAATCGTTTGTTCACGCAAATAATCTCAACCGGGGCGAGGTCGCGGTGAGGTATTTCAGGGACTCAGATGTGTCTTGTAAATATTCATAGACAAAACGTGTTAATTCATGCAAAATATGTTTTGTCCAAGCCGCCTTCAATGCGGCGGTCAGGTTTTCACATCCGCAGCTCCTCTTGAACAAGCCTCATCAGGTCTGTCCGGTCGCTTAAAGTCCCATGCTTTCTCTTTATCAAGCGCTACTTTCCCAACACTCCCGACAGTTATCGCCGATGCGTTGCGCTGATCAGACGATTGCGCAGCTGCATCGCTATTTTGAGGATGTGGTGTTGGAGAACAATCTGGCGTCTTTGGTGGTTGAGAGTTTGCCTGTACAGGTTGAGCGTTCGCCGCGTTCGGCCGAGCGCGTCTTGAAAGTGGGGCGGGCGGCGCGTCACGCCTTCTTCTTCATCGCCCCTGAGGACGCCTACAACGAGATGTCGTTTCTCGACGAGGTGCGCGGTTCGATGCTGCTGTCGCGCGCGGCTCAAGGCGAGAGCAACGAGCATTTCGTGATCATCGCCGACGCGCGCTTCTCCGCCCTGCTCGTCTCCTTGCCGGGGCAGCTCAACGAAGGCTCGGAAACGATCACCGAGAGCGAAGTGATCTGGACGTTCGAGCCGGACATCGTCTACTCCGCTCTGGAATACCTGATGGCGCGCGTGACGGCCGAACGCTTCGAGCAGACCGAAGCCTTCTCGCAGGCCGTGCGCACCTGCATGCCGAAGGCCACTTCGCTCCAACTGACCGTTTCCGTCACGACCAAACTCGCGCGCCTCCTGCAAGAACAGGCCGCGCGCGAGGTTGCGATCAACCGCATCGCGTCGGCGATCAGGAGTTCGCTCTCGCTGCCGAGCGTCTTGCAGACGACGGTGGACGAAGTCGGGCGCGCGCTCGGCGTGCAACTGAGCGGCCTGCACGTCGAAGGCGAAAACGAGCAATCGCCGGTGATGAAGTGCTACTTCCGCGACGGCGAGCCGACCGAGGAAAACCGCGAAGCCCTCGTCAACGATCTCTACGCCTATCACACCCAACTCACGCGCCGCCTTAAACATTACGTGCTCGACGAGCAACGCGGCACGAGCGCGCAAACCGAAGACGAGACGCGCCCGCTGGCCGTCGTGCCCCTGCTCTATCAGGCGCGCTCGATGGGCGTGCTGCTGGTTTGTTCGGACGACCCGCACCGCATCTGGCAGGAGAACGAACTCCTGCTTCTGCGCACCGTGGCCGATCAGGTGGCCGTCGCCGTCAACCACGCGCGCCTGTTCACGCAGATGCAGCAGTTGGCTCTGACCGACGGTCTGACGGGCTGCGTCAACCGCCGCTCCTTCGAGATGCAGCTTGAGCGCGACCTCAGACTAGCGACGCGCATGCGCCAACCCGTCTCGCTCATCATGCTCGACATAGACCACTTCAAGCGCGTCAACGACACCTACGGGCACGACGCGGGCGACGCCGCCCTGCGCTTCCTCGCCGACGTGCTGCGCGACGAACTGCGCGGCGTGGACACGGCCGCGCGTTACGGCGGCGAAGAGTTTGCGGTCATCCTCCCGCAGGCCGGACTCGACGGCGCGCTCATCGTGGCCGAGCGTCTGCGCTCGCGTCTGGAGACGACGGAAGTGCCCGGCATCGGCTACATCACCGGCTCGTTCGGCCTCGCCACCTTTCCGCTCCACGCCAACTCGCGCGACGGGCTTGTCGGCGCGGCCGACCGCGCGCTCTACGAAGCCAAACATGCCGGGCGCAATCGCATCTGCACCCCGCCGAGCGAACAGACCGAAGTCAGCGACGAGATGTACGGCGCGCCCGTCGAGATGACGGCGCAGGCCGACGCCGACGCCGCCCCCGGTATCCACACGTCCGTCGTCTAAAGATAGGGTAAGGGGAAAAGGGTAAGGGGGAAAGGAGAAGACGATTCTTCCTTTCCCCCTT
>DASQNL010000538.1:0-1951 GCA_035644995.1 Pyrinomonadaceae bacterium
CGACCGTTCGCGCGGCCTCTGTGAGCAGCGCGCCAATCGTCGCGCCCGGCGACGCGCCCTGTTCGGCGGCGCGCGTCAGGAGCGCGTAAGCCTGATTGAGCAGCGCGAGGGCGGCGAGCACGGCCAAGCCTTCGCCGTAGACGAGGTGGAGCGCGCGCCGGTTGCGACGCAAATCGGCGTCGTCCATGGCGGGCAGATCGTCGAGGATGAGCGAACTGCTGTGGAGAAATTCGACGGCGCAGCCGACGATGATTCCCTGCTCATCGGTCGCCCCGGCCAGGCGCGCGGCGGCCAGGGCGAGCACGGGGCGCAGGCGTTTGCCGCCGGGAAAGAGCGCGTAGTCGAGCGCGTCGTTGAGCCGCTCCGCGCCCGCCTGCGAACTGTAGGGCAGGTGCGCGTGGAGCGCGTCTTCGATCCCCGCGCCGTGCTCTGCGATGAACCGTGATAACTGTTGCGTCAAACTCGCGCCTCGCTTTCTCTCGCTTGTTCCGCTAAGGCTTCCGTCGTGGTCGCCGTCAAATCGTGCGCGTCGCGGTCGTCCGCGAAGACGATGCCAGCGAGTTGCGCCGTGGCTTCGAGGAGCGGTAGATGTCCCGCCCCCGCGAGCGCGCGCGCGCGCGCCTGCGGCCAGACGCCCTGCCACATCGAGACGGATTTCTTCACCGCGCCGAACGTCCGCTCGCCGTAAACGATGTCGATGGGCACGCCGCGCAAACTCTCGAATCTCTCGACCCCTCCGACTTGCGCGAGCAAAGCCAGATAGCTCTGCGCCACGTCGTGATCAATGCGGCCGAACGAATCGGTGAGGTCGGTGGCGGCCGTGCGCCGGCTTCTAAGCGATTGATTCGTCAACCAACGTCCGAGCGGATTGGCGAACGTCGTCCGGTAGGCGTAACGCCCGAAACTCCGCGCGACGAAGACGCGGAAGTACCACGGCCAATAGGCGAACGGATCGATCAGGACGAGCCGACCGACGCGCTCTCTGATTTGTTCGGCGACCAACAGCCCTAGGATCGCGCCGCTGCAATTGCCGATCAAAGTGATGGCGGCGCGCGGCGGCGCGGCCGCGAGCGCGCCGCGCACGGCCGCGACGATCTCGGCCGTCACGGACTCAAGGTCGAAACGCGGCGGCGCGGGAGATTGGCCGCAGCCGGGTAAGTCCGCGCTGTAGAGGGACGCCCGCGCCGGGACGTGCGCGGCGAGCGGCGCAAACGTGCGGTGGTCGCCGCTCCAACCGTGCAGGCCGAAGTAGAGTTCATGCTCGCCCGTGCCGTAACGCTTAACGTACATGACTCACGATCCTCTCCGCGACCTGCCGGCCGCCGAGCACGACCATCGGCATCCCCGTGCCCGGCGTGGTGCTCGCGCCCGCGTAGTAGAGACCCTCGATCTCGGTGGAGAAATTTTTGCGGCGCAGCGGGCCGAGTTGGCGCAGGTTGTGTGCCGCGCCGAAGGCCGAACCGTCGTAGAGGCCGAATCGCCGACGCCATTCGACGGGCGTGTAAACCTCTTCGCAGAGGATGCGTTCGGGCGTGAGGTTGATGTCGTGGCGCGCGAGCGTGGCGAGCACGCCCGCGCGCACCTCGCCCACCGCCGCGTCCCAATCCGTCTCGCCCAACTCGCTCAGCAGGGGCACGGGCACGAGCACGAACACCGCGCTCGCGCCCGCGGGTGCGAGCGCGGCATCGGTGGCCGACGGAACGCTCACGTAAAACGGCAAGCCGCGCGGGATGCGCTTTCCCTGCAAGAGGTCTCGGTAGGCGGTGCGGTTGTCGTCCGGCAGAAAGATCGTGTGGTGACCGAGGTTGCCGACCTCGCCGCCGACGCCCCAGTAAAAGGTCACGACGCCCGGCGTCATCCGTAGCTTCCCGGCCTGGCGGCGAAGCCGCCCGGCGACGCGCGCGTCGGCCGCGAGCAGCGCGGTGTCGGTCGTCGGCACGTCAACGTTAGA
>DASQNL010000539.1:0-1787 GCA_035644995.1 Pyrinomonadaceae bacterium
AGTTGTCATTCATTTCTCAACGCCACCATCGGATCGACCTTCATCGCGCGCCGCGTCGGGATGTAGCAGGCCAGCAGCGCGATTCCGGTCAGCAGCAGCGAGAGGCCGCCGAAGGTGATGGGGTCGGTTGCGCTGACGCCGAACAACAGGCTCGACATCACGCGGGTTAAAGCGAACGAAGCGATCAGGCCGAGCGCGATCCCGACGAGGGTCAGAACGAAGCCGCGCCCCAGAATCAACTTGAGCACGTCGCGCGTTTGCGCGCCGAGCGCGATGCGGATGCCGAGTTCGTGCGTGCGTTGCGTGACCGAATACGACATCACGCCGTAGATGCCGATGGCGGCGAGGATGAGCGCGAGTCCGGCGAAGATGCTGAGCAAGAGAGTTCCGAAGCGGCTGCGCGCCGTCAACTCGTCGATCCAACTTTGCATCGTCCGCACATCGGCGACGGGTTGGTCTTTGTCAATCGCCTGAATCTCCCGGCGCGCGGCGGCCGCCACGTTCATCGAATCGCCGTTCGTGCGGACGACCATCGTCATCTCCCGATAGACGAGTTGCGGGTGCGTCCAGTAGACCATCGGGAACGGCGCGCCTTCCAGCGTCTTGTATTTCGCGTCGGCCACCACGCCGATGATCTCCATCGGCTGCGGGTCGGGCATCATTTGCACCTTGAGGTGTTGGCCGATGGGATTTTGGCCGGGGAAATGTTGCCGCGCCATCGTCTCGTTGATGATGATGGTGCGCCGGTCTTCCTTCGCCTCGTGTTCCGTAAACCCGCGCCCGCTGAGCACGGGAATCCCTATCGTCTGAAAATAGTTTTCATCCGTGACGCGAACGTCGGTCGAGAGTTCTTCGCCCGGCGGCGGCGCGGGACGCCCTTCGATCCAGAAAGAGGTTCGCGCGCCGAGGTTGCCGCCGAACGGCAACGCGCTCACCGCCCCCGCCGCACGCACATCGGGCAAAGCCCTGAGCCGTTCCAGACTCTGCCGGTGGAAGGCCACCACCTGATTGTCCTCCGGATATTTTGAAGCCGGAACAGTGACGCGCAGCGTCAGCAGGTTGTCGGTCTTGAAGCCGGGATCGACCGCTTGCAGGCGCAGAAAACTCTTGATCATCAAAGTGGAGCCGATGAGCAGCACCAGCGCCAGCGCGACCTGCGCCACGACGAACCCGCTGCTCAAGCGGCGGCTGCGCCGGCTGCCCATGTTGCTCTTGCCTGATTCTTTGAGAGATTCGTTCAGATTCACGCGCGTCACTTCGAGCGCGGGCGCGAGGCCGAACACGATGCCGGTCAGGAGCGAGACCAGAAAGGTGAAAGCGAGCACGGGCAGGCTGAGGCCGATATTCTCCGTGCCGAGCAGGTTGGGCGGGCTGAGCGCGACGAGCGCGTCCACGCCCCACAGCGCGATGAGCAAACCGAGCGCGCCCCCAAGCACCGACAGCAGCACGCTCTCGGTGAGCAACTGCCGCACCATGCGCCAGCGTCCCGCGCCGAGCGCGGTGCGGATGGAGAACTCGCTCTGGCGGCTCGCCGCCCGCGCCAGCATGAGGTTCGCCACGTTGGCGCAGGCGATGAGCAGCACGAAGCCGACCGCGCCGAGCAGCACGTAGAGCGCGGTCTTGATCTCGCCCGCCAGTTGCTCGCGCACGGGCACGACGTGGACGCCCATGTTGGTGTTGAATCGCGGGTGCTGTTGTTCGAGACGGCTGGCGATGGTGGACATCTCCGCTTGCGCCTGTTCGGGCGTGACGCCCGGCTTGAGCCGCCCGGCCACGGTGATGAAGCG
>DASQNL010000540.1:0-4987 GCA_035644995.1 Pyrinomonadaceae bacterium
TACCCGTTCGCCACCATCGACCCGAACATCGGCGTCGTCGCCGTGCCGGACGAACGCCTCGCCCCGCTCGCCGCGATAGTCAAAACGAACACGATCATCCCGGCGACCGTCGAGTTCGTAGACATCGCGGGGCTGGTGCGCGGCGCGTCCAAAGGCGAGGGACTCGGCAACCAGTTTCTCGCCAACATCCGCGAGACGGACGCCGTGATTCAAGTCGTGCGCTGCTTCGAGGACGAAAACATCGTCCACGTCGAAGGCTCGGTCAACCCGGAACGCGACATCGAGACGATCCAGATCGAACTTGCGCTCGCCGACCTCGCCTCCGCCGAACGCCGCCGCGAACGCGCGCAAAAAACCGCCAAGGGCGGCGACAAAACCGCGCTCGCCGAAATCGCCTTGATCGACAAACTGCTCCCCGTGCTCTCCGAAGGTCAACCCGCGCGCCTCGTCCCGATGACGGATGAAGAACGCGCCACGGCGCGCACGCTCTTTCTCCTCACCATGAAGCCGACCATCTACGCGGCCAACGTGGACGAGGCGACGCTCGCCGCGCCCGAAGATAACGCGCACGTCAAAGCGGTGCGCGCGCTGGCCGCGAGCGAGGCGGCGGAATCGGTCGTGATCTGCGCGCAGATCGAGGCCGAACTCGTCGAACTCTCGTCCGAAGATCGCGCGGGCTATTTGCAGTCGCTCGGAGTCGAAGGTAGCGGTGTGGACGACCTGATCAAGAGCGCGTATCGCCTGCTCGGCCTCATGTCGTTTTTGACGGCGGGCGAAAAAGAGGTGCGCGCCTGGACGATCCCGCGCGGCACGCGCGCCCCGCAAGCCGCCGGGACGATCCACTCGGACATCGAGCGCGGTTTCATCCGCGCCGAGATCGTCAGCTACGCAGACCTCACGCGCGCCGGTTCTTACGCCGCCGCCCGCGAACAGGGCTTGCTCCGTCTCGAAGGCAAAGAGTATGTCATGCAGGAAGGCGACATCGTCAACTTCCGCTTCAACGTCTGAGGCTGCTCACGCTTATCAATTTTCGCGTCCGCTCTGTCCTCATCCGAAACGGCTCGTCCGTCCCGTTCTTTTGTCGTTGACGGGTTCGACATTTCGCGGGGCACATAAAAAAAGAGGGGCGAAAGGTTTCGCGCCCCTCCGCCCCTCCGCCGCGTGTGCGGCCTGTGTTTAGCGATTACGCCTTGCGGCGGCGGCGCACCCTGGCGACCACTCCGGCCAGCCCCGTGCCGAGCAGCAGCATCGTCGCCGGTTCGGGCGTGGGAACCGTTTGGCCGTTGACCAAAAGCTGCGCGGTGTTTCCGCCGCTGCCGCCGAACAGTCCCTCGTGGCCGAGCTGGACGGTGGGACTCCTGAGCGTCGTGATCGCGCCGCCGATGGCGAAGAGTCCGCCGCTGCTTTGGATCGCCGCCAACGCCTCCGCGTTCAGGTCGATGGTTAAATAACTACTGTTGTAAAACATCGGGGTGGGCACCGTGACCTGAGCATAGACCGTGCCCGAACCGAGATCGTCATAGATCGCGACGCCTTCCTGCGTGCCCAACAGGGCGGGATTTTGCACGGCGTACAGGACGTAAGTTTCCGACGGGTCGGCTTGCAGGTTGCTGTCGCCCGGCATGTAGATGCGGAGTTGCGCGCTGGTCACGCCCGTCACGTAGGTCAGGTCGAAGACGAAGTAGTTGCGAAGCACCTCGCCGCTTGCCGCGCCCACGTAGTAGTTGTTGGCGAGGTTGGGGTGATTGGGGGGAGTGACGCCGTTGTTGGTTCCGGTACTCGTGTACCACCCCTGCCCCACGGCGTTTAGGACGAGCGGGTCGGCCTTCGCACCGGCGGACAGCGTGAGCAGCAGGCCGAACGAGGCTAAAGCGAGAATAAGTGTACGGCGCATGGACGAAACTCCTTTTAGGCTAAGTACGCGATGCCGGCAGCCGCCCGTGGATATGGCTCAGCCTGTGCAGCACGTTGACGCGGTTACGATTCGGGGAGGCGAATTAAATCACACGCCGGTTGCCGCGACAAGAAAAAAGAGGCGGGTCGAAGTTTCGCGCAACACCGAAAAAGGCGACACGGTTCGCTCCGCCGACGGCGGAACCGGCTCGCGCGCACTCAGCCGCGCTCTCAGGTCGCAATCGAGCGTAAAACGGGCGCGCGGTCAGTCTCCGTGACGACATCTCCGGCCGCATCCTTGATCGCTTTAACCGCTCCCGTGGTCAACTCAACAAATTCAGGTGTGCGAATTATGGAGAGGCTAATCATTCATAAACCTTCAAAGGAAGAACTTCTGGCCGCCGCCGGGAAGACCGTGCGGGCGGTCATCGCGCCGAACTTGCACGTGCTGTTTTGCGGCATCAACCCCGGACTCTACACGGCGGCGGTCGGCCACCACTTCGCCCGCCCCGGCAATCGTTTCTGGCCTGCGCTACACGCCTCCGGCTTCACGGACAGGTTGCTCTCCCCTTTCGAGGAACACGAACTTCTCGCGCACGGCTATGGGATCACCAACGTGGTCGAGCGCGCCACGGCCACGGCAGCGGAACTGTCGGCCGAAGAGTATGTCGAGGGGGGACGAAAGTTGAAGGCCGCCGTGCGACGCTACCGCCCGAAATTTCTCGCCGTGCTCGGCGTCGGCGCATACCGGACGGCGTTCGGCCGCCCCAAGGCGAAGCTCGGCCTCCAGTCGGAGGGCATCGGTGAAACGTCCGTCTGGGTGCTGCCGAATCCGAGCGGCCTGAACGCCCATTATCAACCGAAGGATTTGGCGCGCATGTTCCGCGAGTTGCGTCTCGCGGTGGAGGCCGGGGCGGACACGCGGGCGAGCGAATGAACTTTGAGGAAAAGGCGAACCGGCTTTTAAGTCGAACTAGCTTTTAACGCGCGGCTCTTGGTAGACGGGATGAAAGGTGCGCGTCGTGTGTTCGGTGACGCTGGCGACGGGCAGCGGGTCAGTGGAAGAAGCGGGCATGTAGGTTTGCTCCGACGGCGCGTGCAGGTCTCTCGCTTCCGCTCGCTTGGGTTGCGCCTGGAGACTTGGGGCGGCGGCGGGGAGTTGGACGAGGCGCGACAGGATGCGAATCAGCATCACGTCTATGATGAGAATCATCAAGAGACCGGCGACGCTCAGGATGCCCAACAGGGGAGCCGGCAGCGGCCTCTCAGCCCCGGCCAAACCGGCCAGAGAGAAGAAGAGGATCACGAAGCCGAGCAGCGTGGTCAGCGTGATGGTCGCGCCGAGCGTGTGCACCGGGCTTTTGATGTCAACGAAGACCGTCTCCGGCCTGGCGGTCAGAGATGCGTTGACCACCGCGCCGCAGCGGTTGCAGTAGTTGAGTCCGGTTTGCATCTCCGTGCCGCACGTCTGGCAGTACATAGTCTCTCCGAAACGGGTATTTGAGGTTGGCAGTTAAACAACGCGCCCGCTCGAAGGTGGACGAGGAGCGGGCGCGTTACTTTCTTCCGGGGCGGTCGCGCCTATCAGCGCATCAGAGCGCGGATAGCGACGAGCGCGAGATAACCGATAGCGACGACGACGGCGAGTTTGATCACGGCGACGGCCAGCCCGATGATCATGCCGATGCCGCCCAAAACGATCCCGGCCGCCGCGAGCAGCAAAGGCACGCCGATCACCAACACCACCAAACCGAGTGCGATTATTCCGATAATTCTCCACATATCATTCATCACTTCCACCTCGACTTCCGTAACTTGAATTTCCGTGCGCGCGTCGGAAATATTGTGCCCCGTTCGTGCGCTCGCCCTCCTATACGAACAACCCGCGGCGAACGTTCCATTCAAGACTTCGGACGAATTCGCGCGCGTCGCGCTTCCCCCAACGTGCCCGGAAATTGTGTTAAGCTATGATAGCAAATCTCCCGACAAGCAAAAGATTTTTACGCCGGAAACTGTCCGCACGGGCGTCGATGTCTCCGGCCGTAATTCAATCTGGAATGGTAGACGGATGCCGCGACGTAAAACCGACACCCTGTTTGACGAACCCGAACCCGAAGCCCTCGCCGAGACCGCGACGGCCGCCGCCCACGCGCCGCTCGCCGAACGGATGCGGCCGCGCACGCTCGCAGAGTTTGTCGGACAACGCCACTTGATCGGCGAGGGGCGCATCCTGCGCCGCTTGATCGAAGGCGAAGGCGCGCTGCCCTCTCTGATTCTCTGGGGCGCGCCCGGCACGGGCAAGACGACGCTCGCGCGCCTGCTCGCGCGCCACAGCGAAGCGGAGTTCATCGCGCTCTCGGCCGTCTTCTCCGGCGTCAAAGATTTGCGCGCGGCCATCGGTGAGGCGCGCGACACCAAACGCACCGGACGCCGCACCGTCCTCTTCGTCGATGAAATACATCGCTTCAACAAGGCGCAGCAGGACGCGCTGCTGCCCGCCGTCGAAGACGGCACGGTGACGCTCATCGGCGCGACGACGGAAAATCCCTCGTTTGAAGTTATCAGCGCGCTGCTCTCGCGCTCGCGCGTGCTCTCGCTCGAACCGCTGACCGAGGCCGACATCACCGCGCTCATCCGCCGCGCCCTGACGGACGAAGCGCGGGGCTTGGCAAACTTACACCCGCAAGTCTCCGACGAAGTGCTGGCGCGTTTCGCGCGCGCCTCTGGCGGCGACGCGCGCGTCGCGCTCACCGGACTCGAAGCGGCGGTCGAGTCAACCGCGCCCGACGAGACAGGCGCGCGGCGAATCACCGACGAGGTCGCGGTCGAGGCATTGGGGCGCGCCCGCTACGCCTACGACAAGGGCGGCGAGGAGCATTACAACCTCGCCTCCGCGCTCATCAAAAGTTTGCGCAACTCGGACACGAACGCCGCGCTCTACTGGCTCGCGCGTCTCATCGAAGGCGGCGCTGACCCGATCTTCATCGCGCGCCGCCTCTGCATACTCGCTTCAGAAGACGTGGGCTTGGCCGACCCGCAGGCGATGGTGCAGGCCGCCGCCGCCGCCGAGATCACGGCGCTCATCGGTCTGCCC
>DASQNL010000541.1:0-6429 GCA_035644995.1 Pyrinomonadaceae bacterium
GCGGCGTCGCGGCCACTGGTTCGCCCCCGGCGACGGCGGCGTCGCCCTTCGCGGCGGCCATCTTCGCGGCGGCTTTGGCTTTGGCCTCGGCGATGATGCGTGCGCATTTCTCTTCGGGCGTCTCGCCGGCGGGCGCGTCAACGCTCGCGGGCGGCAGCGCGGATGATGTCGTGGCGGGCGGCGGAGGCGTGGCGGGGGTTTCAACCTGAGGCGCGGCGTTGCCCTTGGCGGCCATGCGGGCGGCGGCCTTCGCTTTGATTTCGGCCATCTGCCGCGCGCGTTTCTCTTCGGCCGTCTCGCCGGAGAGCGCGGAGTCGGCCGCTCCTGCGGCGGGCGCGGGAGTCGCCGCCTGTGGGTTGTCGGCCGACGATGCGCCTTCCGCACTCTCGACCGGCCGGTCAGGGTTGTTTTCGCTGTCCAAACGCAACCTCCGTGTTAAGAAATGTGAGGCGAGCGCGCTCACACGTTCAGGAGATAGACAAACCCCTTGTAGGCCTCACGCGAGAGAGTTGGTAGGACTCTCCGCAAAAGAGGGGTAACCTCTCTGCGTCAGGTATTCGAGATGCTATGCGTTACTTAGAAGAGCTACCGAGCCAATGAAATTATAGTTAACAGCTCCGGCGTGTCCGCATTTTATACTCTTTTCACAACCGTGTGGCAAGATGTATTTTTTCGTCGCGCCGCCCTCCGACCGGCCGGCGCGCAGGCTTCAATAAGGCTTGGATTTGTAAGCCGGATATAAAAGCCGGCCGCTGCCGGCTAAGAGAAAAGTCCCGATGAACAGGTGCCGGTATTGAATGGACGCGGGCAAGACTATTAGCAGACCGAAGATGAAGATGAGCTTCGAGAGACCTCCCAAGATAGCCGGCACGGCGGCGATGAACATCAAGCAGCCCGGATAAAAGGAGATCATCGAGTACATTTATTCCGGCTAACTCCGATTCTCGGACGCAGCGTTTGAGGAGAGTTTCGCACTATGCACGAAGCGCAAAAAGCCCTCGTGACGCTCTATACGCGACCCGGCTGTCATCTCTGCGACGAGGCCAAACAGGCGATGCTCGCCGCTCGTTGCGCAGACCTGTACACGCTCGAAGAAATCAACATAGACCGCGACCCGGAACTCGCCCGCCGCTACGGCTGGGACGTGCCCGTCGTCCTCATCAACGGCGTCGAAACTTTCAAGCACCGCTTCGCCCCCTCCGACTTCAAACGCGAACTCCGCCGCGCCATCGGCTCCGCAGGTCAATCTCCCGACTGACTCCGCCGCTCAACTTTTCTCTCGTCTCCACTCAAACGCCGCCGCCGCAGCGGCCGAGATGAAGCGACGCGGCGCGCTCGTCAATGGTTTGGAACAGTTGCTCTCGCTCGCCTTCGTCGGTCGTCTGCCGGTAGGCGAGTAGTAGTTCTTTGAGCGCGGCGAGGTCGCGGTAGACGCCCGCGTCTTCGACGGGCGGCGTGAGGTAAGAGATCAACTCCGCGTAGGAACGGCGGCGCGCGATTGAGCCTTCCGAGGGGTTGTTGACGCTATAGATGTAGAGGTTCGGCAACTCGCCGATGAGGCGATCCGGCCAGCAGTTCTCCGATAGCCCCACCTGTTTCCCCGGCATGAACTCCAACGCCCCGTGCGTCCCGACGTGTACCACCGCATCGGCGCAAAATACTTTTTCGATGAAGGCGTAGAAGGCCGCGAAGCCGTGGTGGGGCGCGCCGCTCCGCGCCATCAACATCTTCATCGGGTCGCCTTCGTAGCCGAAAGTCGGCTGCACGCCGACGAAGACGTTGCCGAGTTGTAAACCTTGTATGAGCAGCGTCCCGCCGAAAGAGTTGATCGCGCCCGGCGCACTTCCCCACTCCGCTTCGATCTCCGGGGCAAACGGGCACAGCCGCCGGTATGCTTCCACCGTCATCCGGTGAGCGATGTTCGTTGTCGCGCCGAAGCGTTCGGCGTTGCCGCCGATCAGTCGCTCGCGCAACTCGTCCGCGCTCCCCGGCGCTTCCACCTGATAGCCTTCCGCACGCAAACGCAAGAGCATTTCTTGGAGGCTCGGAAACACGTCGAGGTCGGCGGCCGTGCCCGTGTTGCCTTTGTTCGGCGGGAAGCAGAATACCGTGAGCGCGAGTTTGATCTCGGCGCGCGGCGCGGTTTGCAGGCGGTTCCAACGGGCGAGACGGCGGGCGATGCGGCGGCAGCGGTCTGCGAGCGGTTGCGGCGACGCGCTCGCCTGCGCCATGCCGCCATAGACGAACGGCTCGGTCGCACCGTCAATTTCCGGGATCGCGATCTGCATCCCGGCCTGCACCGGGTTCAGCCCCGTCGGGGAATCGCGCCAGGCCTCAATCGTCTGCACGTCCAAACTTACCGCCGAGCGGAACGGCACGTTCAACTCACGCAAAAACTCGACCGCCGCTTCGCTGTCGTTCATGGCAGGCCCGCCGACGAAGCTGAACCCCGTCAGCGACACGATCTGGCTCACGCGGGGTTTGTCCGTTGTCAGTTGTCCGTTGTCAGTTGTTTTCGCCGTGCCCGGCGCGGACTGTTCCTTTCCGCGCGGACGCCGCCCGGCCACACGCGACGGACGACTGACAACTGACAACTGACGTTTTTCCACGAAGAACATCTCGCACGCCTCTCGATTGTCCATAAAGGTCGAGATGGCGGGGATGGTCGCCAAGCCTTCGGCTTCGATGGCGCGGATGAGCGCGTCGTAATGCGCGTGCGCGCCGCTCACGATCTGCGGCCGCATCAACAACAGGCCGACGGTCTTCTCCGGGTCGAGTCTCAACTCGCCGAACTTGCCCCCGCGCCGCTCATACCACGAACGATACGCCTCAAACGACTCGAACAGCGCATCGGCGTCCGGGTGGTAGACGGCGACGGCGGGCATGGACTCCGGCGGCGGGAGTTCGATCCGCTCGAAGCGTTCGTCGGCCGCGTAATGCTTGAGGGCAAGGAGCAGCATGGCGCGAATGTTGGCGGGCGTGGGTTGCAGGAAGTAGCAGAAGATCGAGAGGTAATTCTTCGCGTCGCCGAGGCGTCCGGCGTTCGGCACGACGCGCAGGAGCGCGGGCAGACGCTCGATGTAGCGCAAGTATTGCGTGTGGCTCGCGCCCCGGCCGCGCCCCCGCCGCGAACGCGCCTGCTCGCCCATCCAAGCCCCGATGCGACCCACCAGACGCCGCGCCATTCCCTCGCCCGCCCGGCCTTCCCTCTCCACAGGCTCGACGCCATCCGGCGTCGCCTCGCGCCCGAACTGCAAACGCCCCATGCGCGTCCGCCGCATCAACTCCGGCATGCAGTTGATGACGATGACCGCGCGGTTCGTCGCTCTATATTTTTCCAGCAGCGGAATCAGACGCCCCGCGTTCTCGCCGTCCGTCACGTGGATCACGAAGACCACTTGCGACTCGCCCAAGTCGCGCTCGATCTCGCGCCACCGGGCTTCGTCGAGCGGCGCGCCGAAGTTGTAGGCCGCGACGCGCAGCCCCGGCGCATACGCGCTCTCGATCTCGCGCTCCGCTTGCCTGAGCGGCGCGAGCAAACTTGAGCCGACGTAGAGCACTGTAAGCCTAAGCGACGCCTTCAATGCGATCCTCCAATCCGCTGAAGATGTCGCGCAGGCGTTCGATCACGTCGGCGTCGGCCTGCCAGAAACCGCGCCCCTCGGCTTCCAGGAGGCGCGCGACGAGCGAGCGCGCCGAGTGCGGGTTGAGTTCGCGCAGGCGTGCGAGCATTTGCTCGTCGAGCACGAACGTTTCGGCCACTTCCGTGTAGACCCAATCGTCAACGGCGTCGGCGGTCGCGCTCCAGCCGAACGTGTTGGCGACGTGGCTCTCGATCTCGGCCACGCCCCGGAAGCCATGCTTGAGCATGCCTTCGTACCACTTCGGGTTGAGCGTCTTCGTGCGCGTCTCAAGGCGAATGGTCTCTTCCACCGAACGCACCTTCGCCTCGCGCGAGAGCGTGTCCGAAAGATAAATGGCCGGGCGCGACTCCGACTGTTTCTCGACCGCCTTGGAGACGCCGCCGAGATACTCGAAATAATGATCCACGTCCGTGATGCCGATCTCGAACGAGTCGATATTCTGATAAGTCGCTTCCACGCGGGCGAGCGCGCCGTTCAGAGCCGCGCGCGCCTCGCGCCCTTCGAGCGCGCGCCCCTCCGCATCGCGCCCGTAGGCGAAGCATTTGCGCGTGACGAAGAGGTCGGCCAGCGTGTCGTCCGCTTCCCACTGCGAATCCATCACCATGAAATTGACGTTCGTGCCGTAGTTGCCCGCGGCGTTGGAGAACACGCGCAGCGCGGCCTCCTCGAAGGGGCAGGCTTCCGATTCCATCCGCGCGCGGATGTTCCGCCGCACGTAGTTCGACTCGGCCGGCTCGTCGAGCGCGGCCACGCATCTCACGGCGCGGTCGAGCAAGCCCATCGTCGCGCCGAACAGATCGCGAAAGATGCCGGAGACGGTCATCACCACGTCGATGCGCGGGCGGCCTAATTGCGCGAGCGGGATCGCTTCCACGTCCGTCACGCGATTCATCCCGTCGCGCACGGGGCGCACGCCGAGCAGCCGGAGAGCTTGCGCCACGCCTTCGCCCTGCGTCTTGATGTTGTCGAGACCCCAGAGGACGAGCGCCATCGCCGCGGGGTAGCGGCCGTGCTCGGCGCGGTGCCGTTCGAGCAGAAGTTTGACGACGCGCTCGGCACGCGCGTAAGCGAGATCGGAGGGCACGCTGTAAGGATTGACGGCGTGCGTGTTTCTGCCGGTCGGCAGGATGGCGGGGTTCTGCACGATGTCCGCGCCCGGCCCCGGTTCGATATACTCGCCGCGCAACGCGCGCGCGAAGGCGTCCAACTCCTGATTCTCCCGCAACTGCGCCTCGATCTTTTCCAACAGCGCGAAGACGAGCCGCGAGTCGTCCGCGGGGACGCGCGCCGTCGTCTCCAACCACGCGCACGCGGCCTCGCTGCCGTCTCCGAGAAAACGCCGGATGCTCTCGCGCGTGATCGCGTCAACCCGTTCACGCACCCGCAAACTTTCCTCGCTCAACTTCGCATCGCCGGGCGACGGCGCGTTCACGGCGAGACCCGCTTCGATGAGTTGGGGGAGGGCGCGCGCGCCGATTTCCGGCCGGTCGAACGAGGCGACCATGCGCAACAGGTCGGCGCGCTCGTCGGCGGCGGACGCGCGCCCGAAGACGTGCAGCCCCGTCGGGATCAAACGCTGCTCGATCTCCGACACCTGCTCGCACAATTCGAGCACGCGCCGGTCGCGCTCATCTTTGGTGAGCCGTGGTTGTTCGGGAGTCTCGCTCATGTGTGAACCGGCCGCTGATCAAGGACGGAGAGACTTAACGGGCGCGCATAAAATACCCGGCTTTCAATCGCTTTGTAAATGAGAAGACGAAATCGGCCGGGCGGAAACTTTCCGCATGATGGCGCCTGGCGGCATCGCTCACTTCAGCGAGGGCAAGTGGACGTAACGCCCGCCGAGCGACTGTGCCAACGCCTGACCTTCGCCGCCCCGCGTGAAACGACTCTGCGTGTCCACGACCAGAGAGGCGACGCCGTGGCGTTGCAGGGCGACGCCGATTTTTTCGACCTCGCAAGCGATCTGTCGTTGCACGAGCGCGCGGTCGCCCGCCACCCGCCCGTCGCGCGGCACGTTCGCGCGGCCGTCGGTGAAGACGAGCAGGCGGATGTGCGCCGTTCCCGCGCGCGCGGCGCGCTCGCTCATTTCGAGGGCGCGCAGCAGACCGTCGGTGAGAGGCGTCGCGCCGCCGACGGGGAGCGCGTCGAGCAGCCGACGCGCCCGCGCGCTCGATTGGCTGGGCTGAAGCAGCACGCTCGCCGCGCGCTCGCGAAACGTGATGAGCGCGACGCGGTCGCGGTTGACGTAAGACTCGCGGAGCAGCCGCGCCAGCGCGCCCTTCGCCTGTGAGATGCGATTGAGCGCCATGCTGCCCGAAGTGTCCACGGCGAAGATAAAGAGCGTCCCGGTGCGGCGGCTGAACTGTTTGTAGCGAAGGTCGCCCGGCTCTACTTCTATCGCGCGGGTCGGCCTTCCGTCACCACGGCGAGCCAGGTGCGATGCGGCGGCGGCGACTCGCAAGGTCGCGTCGAGCGCAAGTCTCAGATCGTCCGTGCGACGGGCGACGGCGCGTGAGTAACGCCCGCGCGCGAGATCGGGAGACGTGCGCGAGTGAGCGTTGCGCCGCGCGCGGGCGTCGGACTTTGCGGCCGACCTCTTGACCCCTAATTTCTCGTCGAAGGAATCCGGCAGCCTCGCATCGAGCGGGGGCGCGGCGCGTTCGTCGTGTGACGCGTGCGAGGCGCGCGAGTCATCGTCGCGGCGCGGGTCGCTACGTTCGCCGTTGTTGTTGTCGTCGCCGCCCGTCTTACCGGGGGGAGTGGGGGGAGTTTTTTTCGGCGG
>DASQNL010000542.1:0-1534 GCA_035644995.1 Pyrinomonadaceae bacterium
TGACGGACGCACGCTTCGAGTCGGGCGCGCCCGCTTACGCCGCCTACCTACAGACCGTCGAGGGGCGTCTGCGTCTCGACATCGCATGGGAAAACTTTCTCGCCGCCATCGGCGAGGCGCAGGAGGGCGGGCGCGAAGCCAAACGCGCGCTCGATCTCGGCGGCGGCACGGGCGCGCTCGCCCTGCGCTTCGCCGCGCTCGGCTGGCGCGCGGCCATCGTCGACCCGTCGGCTTCGATGCTCGCGCTCGCCGCCGATGCCGCCCGCGCCGGGACGTGCGCCGCGCCCGTCACCTTTCATCAATCCATCGCCGAAAACGCGCACGAGCTTTTCGCGCCGCAGACGTTCGACGCGGCCGTCTGTCATAACGTGCTCGAATACGTCTCCGACCCACGCGCCGCCCTGCGCGCTCTGGCCGCGCTCGTCAAACCGGGCGGCCTCGTCTCGCTCGTCGCGCGCAACCGCGCGGGCGAGGCCATGCGCGCCGCCCTCAAGGGTCACGATTTTGAAGAGGCGGAACGCGCGCTCGCGGCCGAACAGGTCAACGAATCTCTCTACGGCGGCCCGGCCAAACTTTTCGACGCACGGACGCTTTGTGAGTTGGCGACCGGCGCGGAACTGCGCGTGCTCGCCGCGCGCGGCGTGCGCGTTGTGACGGACTACCTGCCCGCCTCGCTCTCCGACACCCCGGACGCCTACGCGCGCCTGCTCTCCTTTGAACGGACGCTCGGCGCGCGCCCCGAATTCGCGGCCGTCGCGCGCTACACGCAGATCATCGCGCGCCGTTGAGCCTCACAATCGCGCGCCGTGAGCCTCCCGGCGGCAAACGCCGGAAGCGAACCGTTCATCTCAACACCCATGCCTGACGAAACACACGACCAAGGGAACCCGACGCACGACCAGACCGCCGCCGACGCAAAAGTGGATCGCAGGCCGTGGTCGCTCGTCGTCAAAATCTTCATCTGCGCGGCGGCGAGTTTCACGCTGCTCGGCGGCTCGGTCGTCTCGTCTCTCCCACGGCAGATCGTGTGGGGAGTTCGTGATCCGGCCTTCAACGGCGCTGACGCGCGACGCGCGCCGACCGTTTGGCAAACACCTGCGGCGCAAGCCCCGGCGCGCGATTCCGGCAAACTCGACCGCCCGACGAGCGCGCCTTACACCGGCAGCCTCTCGATCTTCGAAGACTCGAAGCGCGAGGAGAAACTTCAGATCAACCGCGTGATGGACTTGTTGCAGATCAGGGAAGGCTCGCGCGTGGCGGACATCGGCGCGGGTTCGGGTTGGTTCACGGTGCGCGCCGCGCGGCGGGTCGGCGCGCGCGGCGCGGTCTACGCGGTCGAGATCAACCGCGAGTATCTCAAGCACATCGAAGCGCGCGCCGCGCGGGAACAACTACCGAACATTCGTCCCGTGCTCGGCCAGGAAGACGACCCGCGGCTGCCCGCGGCGGGCGTTGACGCCGTGCTGCTCCTGAAAACCTACCACGAGATCGCCGAGCCGGTGCGACTGCTGCGCAACTTGCGCCGCTCGCTCGG
>DASQNL010000543.1:0-1545 GCA_035644995.1 Pyrinomonadaceae bacterium
AGCGTCGCCTGTCCGGAGGCGAGCGCGCCGAGGCACAGGATGATGACGGCAGCGCAGGCCGCGAGGCGTGCGTCCGCGAGGAGCAGCGCGAGCAGCCAGAAAAGTGCGAGCGTGGCGGCGAAGGCGACGAGGGGGCTGAGTGCGATGAAGACGGCGGAAGCGTCGAGGCCGAGCGCGCGGGCGGGCAGCGCGAGCGCGTAAGCGGGCGCGAACTGGATCGAGAAGAGGGATTCGGCGAGCGGCGCGCCGGCCGCGTGGTCTACCCCGGCGTAAGGATCGTTCAGGCGCGGGCGGCCTTCGATGAGCGCGGCGAGATAAGCGGCGTAGGCCGCCTCGTCGCCGTCGAAAGAGGCGTATGCGCCGTGCCAATCGCCGCCGCGCGCGTACCACAGGTGCGCTTGCGGGAGCAGCGCGAGCAACATCATGGCGACGGCCGCCGACACGCCTGCACGCCAGCTAAAGTTTCTCTGCATCAAGGTCTCGCACGGCTCCGCGTCTGTCGCGTCGAGAGTTGTTCGCGGGCAACCGGGGTGCGCCTCCGTCCGCGGATTATAACCTCTCCCGGAGTGCATGCGCGGGCGACGGAGGCGCGCCGCGCGTGCCGCAAAAGTTGAAGTTGACAAGACGTGTAACGCAAGCGAAGATGCGAGACAACCTCGGACGGATCAAGTTTTAGTTCTACTACAAAATTCAGCAGACGCGCCGACCGCCGCTTTTTATGTCCACCACTGTTTACGAAGACGATACCGCGCAGCCCCCGGCGCGCCTCGCCGCCGTGTGCGCGTGCCTGTTGATGCTCGTCGCGCTGGTTGACTCGCAAGTCGTCGCCGCCATCACGCCGCAGATCGCCGAGGGGCTGGGCAGCGCGAAGACGAGCGTGGCGGCGAGCGTGATGGTCTACGCGCTGGCGGCGGCGGCCGTCGCGCTCTTGCTCGGCCGGAGCGCGGGGCGCGTCGACCCTGTGCGCTGGTTGCCGGGGGCGGCCGGAATCTTCGTCGCGGCGAACGCGCTCGCGGCCTTCGCGCCGCATGTCGCCCTCTTCTGGGCGGCGCGCGCGCTGGCCGGGCTGGCCGGCGGACTCGTGAGCGCGCTCGTGATCGCCGCGCTCGCCGACGCTTCCAGCTACGCGCGGCGCGGCAAGCAGATGAGCGGCGTGGCCGTCGCATATTTTCTCGCGCCGGTGCTCGGCGTGCCCGTGGGCGCGTGGCTCGCGGGGCGTTTCGGTTGGCGCGTGGTGTTCGCCGCCTCGGCCGTCCTCGTCGCCCTCGCGGGTCTGCTCGTGCGGCGGTTTCCGCTGCCTGGCGCGAGCGGCGCGACGCGCGACGAAGCGGCGGGCGCGCCCGCGGGCGACGCGCGGGGAGAACCGCTTGAGCCGCCGCCGCCGCAACTACTCGACGGGCGACGAAAGAAAATTGACGAAGCGGCGACGGGGCGCGCGTCGCTGTGGCGTCTGGCGATGCGCTCGCGCTCGACGCGACGCGGCATCGTCAGCGCGTTCTTCGTCTCCGGCGGACTCGTCGGCCTGACGACTTATCTCGGCACGTG
>DASQNL010000544.1:0-1579 GCA_035644995.1 Pyrinomonadaceae bacterium
CAATGACAACGACGTGGCCGGGGCGCGCAACCCCATCATCACGCTGAATCCTTCAGACTACCCATTTTTCGTCCGCCAGCAGTATCTGGACTTCCTCTCCAGAGAGCCGGAGCCAAGTGAGCCGTGGACGGCCGTGATGAACCGTTGTGCGAACGTCAACACGCCGCCAGCGGTCAACACGGACTGCGACCGCATCGCGGTCTCAGGAGCTTTCTTCGGCTCGCCTGAGTTCCGAGTAAAAGGCTTCTACGTCTTCCGCTTCTACAAGCTGGCCTTCAATCGCTTGCCGCAGTACACGGAGATCGTCGCGGACATGAGTTTCGTCGCGGGGGCGACGGAGGCGGAAGTCTACGCCCGCAAGGCGCAATTGGCGACCGCGTTTGTCGCGCGGCAGGAGTTTACCGACGCTTACACTTCGAAGGCGAACACGGAATACGTCGCGGCGCTATTGGCTCGTTACAAACTAGCCTCCGTGACGACGCCCGACCCGGCAGTCCCGGACGGGGCGACTAAAGTTACTTTGACCGACACCGATCTGAGGGACGGCCTCAACCTGGGCACGCTCACGCGGGCGCAGGTCATGCGCGCCGTCGCCGATTCGGATGAGGTGGGGGCGGCGGAGTACACGAGCGCGTTCGTCGCCGTGCAGTACTACGGCTACTTAAGAAGAACGCCCGACGATAACGGCTATCAGGCGTGGCTCAGAGTTATTACCGAAGACTCGAACAACATCAGGAGTATGATCAACGGATTTATGAACTCCACTGAATACCGTCTGAGATTCGGCCAGCCATAAAATGGCGGGAGCGAAGAAATCAATAAAGGGCTCCTTGAAGCGATGCTCAAGGAGCCCTTTATTGATTTCTTCGCCCGCTGGAGTCCGATAATGAAACTTATGCAGGTTATCCGTCACCACAGCAGACGACGGGCGTTTCCAGAGTGAAGCCCGATCAGGCTGTGTTAAGATTCGGTCGCTGTTGAATGTTAAACAATATCCGGCGGAGGTTTGGAATGGGTCACCGTAAAGCGTTACCTATCCATGTAGTTTGCTACGCCATATTGCTCTGCGGGTGCATGTCTCCAAACAGTCCTACAACTCCGAAAGGTCTGATCGGCAATTTTGATCTGAGGCCGCATCTGCCCGCCGATGTTCAAGCCCGCGCGCCTAAAGACGACAACGCTACCGAATACAGGGCGCAGGTTGATGTGGGGGAGCCTGCGGCGAAGGTTCTCATACGCTGGCGAGTGTTCAAAGACGGGCAGAATGCTTATATACTTTCCGCTTCTTTTGAGCTGTTGGAGGCGGTTAAAGGTGTTGAATTGAAAGCTAATGTTAACGAGCGAGCCATCGACATCCAAAGCGGCGAGGCGGACGTTACGTCGCACGGTGTAGTTCTCACTTGGAGAAACGCAAGCAGCTTGACTTCCAAAAATGGAACTATTGTTGCCACAGGCGAATGGCGTGCAACTTGATTCTGATATGTTCCTATAATGAAGCCGGGACGATGTCGCGCAAATCAAAAAAGCAATCGCGCCTTCCCTCAAAGATGCCCGGTCACACAAAGTAAAGCCTCCGAAC
>DASQNL010000545.1:0-4146 GCA_035644995.1 Pyrinomonadaceae bacterium
GCTGACGCTGCCGAGCGGTTCGACCGTGCTCTGGGCTGGGCTGTACTGGGGCGCGCGCTCCACCGACCCCGCGCGCGGCGACATCAAATTCAAGCCCGCCAACTCCGGCTTCTACTCCACTCTCACCGCCACCCAACTCGACGGCACCGCCGCCGCCCCGAACGCCTATCAGGGCTTCACGGATGTCACCGCGCAGATTCAGTCCGCTCGCGGCGGAACGTACTGGGTCGCCGACATCACGGGCAATAACGGTCAGGACGGCACGGGTTTTTACGCCGGCTGGTCGCTGGTTGTAGTTTACCGCGACGTGAACCAACCTTTACGCAACCTCACGGTCTTCGACGGTTTCGCCTCCGTCAGCAACGGCCAAAACGTCACCACCACGGCGAGCGGGATGCTGACGCCCACCTCCGGCACGTTCAACGCCTACGTCGGGACGGTCTCTTACGAAGGCGATCAGGGTATCCCCGGCGACAACTTTCAGATCACCAACACGACGACCAACGCGACGACCACCATCGCCGACTCGCAAAACCTGATCAATAATTTCTTCAACAGCAGCATCAGCAGCCTCGGCACGCGCATCACCGCCAAAAATCCCGACTACGCCAACCAGCTCGGCTTCGACGTTGACACCGTGAGCATCGCCAGCGCGAACACCGTGCTCGGCAACGGCGCGACCAGCGTGCGGCTCACCTTCAACTCCACGCAGGACTTGTATTATCCGGGCGTGCTCACGTTCGCCGTGGATGTCTTCCGGCCTCAGGTTGAGGGCAACATCACGAAGGCCGCAACCGACCTCAACGGCGGCGACGTGAATCCCGGAGACATGCTCGAATACACCATCGTCGTCTCGAACACCGGCAACGACGGAGCCTCCAACAACGTCCTGCGCGATACCATCCCAAACAACACCACCTACGTGGCCGGGAGCGCGCAGATCACGGCGGGAGCCAACGCCGGGATTAAGACCGACGGGGCGGGCGACGACCAGGCGGAGTTCGACGGGACGCGCGTGATTTTTCGTCTGGGGACGGGCGCAAATTCGTCCGTCGGCGGGTTGATCAACCCGGCGGAGTCCACGACGATTAAATTCAGAGTGCTGGTGAACGCCGCGACGGCCAACAACACGGTCGTCCCCAATCAAGCGGTCGTCAACTACAACGCGTCTACGCTCGGCGATGCCTTCATCTCTTACAGCGACGGCGACCCGAACCTCGCCGGGATACAGACGACCGACGTTACCGTCATCATCCCCCCCGTGCCGAGCGTGAAGTTGGAGAAGAACTGCATCGCGCCTGCCAACTGCCTGAGCGCGCGGCAGGAACCCGGCGCCGATCTGACCTACTCCATCACCTTCACGAACGACGGCAACGTCCCCGTGCAGAACTTGACCATCGTCGATATTATCCCCATCTCCGACACCGGCTCCGCCATCGTCAGAACCACGGATTTCAAAGTCGGCACGATGACTTTCACACCCGGCACGAGCGGCCTCACCATCGCCCCGGCGGATTACAGGTATTACAACGACGCGCTCGCCGCTTATCCCCTGCTGCCGCCCTGGACGCCGACCTCGCTCTACACGCCCGCGGGCGTGTACGATCCCAACGTGACTTACGTCGGGTGGAAACTGACGGGCACACTGGCGCCGGGCGCTTCCGGCAGCGTCGCTTTCACCGTGCGCATACGCTAGGGCGCGACGCACGCCACCGCGCCGCCGTGATCTGTGCCGGCCGGTAAGTCTCTCGCTTGGAAGTGATCGCACTTTCACGCCGCGGCCACGCGCCGCTTTCGCATTCTCACCATGCTTGTTATGTGTTAAGTTTTCCTTCCTCTCCGGCCGTGCACGTTCGAGCGCGGCTGCACAATTTAATATCCGTCGATGCCCACCCGTCACGGCACTTGGAGCGACTTGTATGGCCGCAGTTGTCTCTCTTGTCCCGTGCTTATTCATGGGAGCAGTTCGTTCGTTACGCCTGCCGGTGTGCCTGATCTTCTTCGGATTGATCTGCGCGCAGGAGGGCGTCCGCGCGCAGATCAACATCACGCCGACGACGTGGAACGTCATCGGCCTCGACAGCAACGATGTCAGCGTCGGGCCGAACACTTTTCAGGCGGGCGTGCGCGCCTGCAACACGGGCGGCGCGACCCTCAATAACGTGCGTTCGGAATTCTTCTGGGATAGCGCGAACGCCTACATCAACCTGGGCGGAGCGAGCGTCGTCATGTGGCGCGCGCTCGCGCCCGGCGCGTGCGTCGATTTCTACTACCCGGTCATCGTCACGCGCACGGCGGCGGCCTACTACACGGCGCGCCGCTACCGCATCAGCGTCGGCGCGGACAACGTGGCCGCGGTGAGCACGCCCACGCCGCGCGAACTCTACGTCGAGAAATTGCTCTCGCAGGGGCGCAACACCGTCAGTTCCATCGTGGGGCCGAGCACCGTCTACATCGGCCAGACCTATAACTTCACGATCAACGCCGACACGGCCACGCAGGGCTACCCGCAGATCGAAACCTTCCTCAACCTCTCGAACGTGACCTATCAGGTGCTCGCCGTCTCGACCACCTACAGCGCGCCCGCGGGCGCGACGAACGATAAGTTCTACGCCGACGCCTGCGGCTGGCAGAACAACCCGACGCTCCCCAACTATCGCTCCTGCGTCGGCCCCGAACAATACCCCGGCGGCAAGGCGGGCGGCACCACCAGCACCACCTACACCGTGAAAATCCTCGGCGTCACCGGCACGGCCGTCGCCGGGTCGCTCATCCTCGACTTCTCCGGCAGCAGCTACCACTACGCCTCCGGCCCCACGCTCGCCATCACGACGCTGCCCTCGCAGGTCACGCTCAGCAAACTCGCCAACCCCACCAGCGCGCTCGTCGGGGCAAACGTCACCTACACGCTGCGCCTGACCAACACGGGATCGTCCCCCTACACCCTCACGAGCTTTGTTGACACGCCGCCCACGTCTCCCGCTGCGCCCGTCTACGTCGCCGGCTCGTCGGCCTTTGGCGGCACGCCCCTCGCCGACCCCGTCCAATCGGGCGGCACGCTCACTTGGACGAACTCGTTCGTCGTGCCGGGCGGCCAGTCACGCGATCTGACTTTCCGCATGGCGATGCCGAACGTAGCCGGGGCATACATCAACCGCGCCGTCGCGCACATCGACTACACGCAGATCGACACGACGCCCCAGCCGTCCGACAACGCGCCCGCGACCGCCACCGTCAATCTCTACACGCCGCCGAGCGTCGCGCTCGCCAAGTCGTGCCCCGCCCCGGCCAATTGTGCGGCTCAGGCGCAACTCCCCGGCACAGACCTCACCTACCGGATCGAATTCACCAACACCGGAGGCTCGCCCGCGCAGGGACTCACCATCACGGATCAAATCCCGGCCTACACCGATTTCAAGATCGGCACGGCCGCCGTCGTGCTCGGCACAACCGGCCTCACCGTCTCGATCACTTACTCCAACGACGGCGGCACGACCTACGCCTACACGCCCGTCGACGGCGGCGGCGGCGCGCCCGCCGGCTACGACCGCAACGTCACGCACGTCCGCTGGACGTTCACCGGCAGCCTCAATCAAACCACCCCCTCCAACTCCGGCAGCGTCAGCTTCATCACCCGCATCAGGTAACGACTCAAGGCCGCGACTCGTGAATCGTCAATCGTGAATAGATAAAGCCCGCTGCTTTCTCTTCACGATGGACGATTCACGAGCCTTTGCGATTCACGCGCGGCGGCCTTTCCTGTGTTAGATTAAAGTCACGCATGGCGAAAGATGATTCAAGACGTGTGAGCGAACTGACGGTGGGCGAGGCCAAGCGCATCGTCGTGTACGGCGTTGCGCTCGTGCTGGCGGTGGGGCTGTTTCTCCTGCTCGTCGGGCAGGTGCTGGTGGCCTTGTTGCTCGGTCTGGTGGCGGGCGCATTCCTGCTGCCGGTGCAGGAATGGTTGGAGCGTCGGCTGCGCGCGCGTTCGGGGAGCGCGCTCATTACGATTGCGCTCATCGTCGTGCCGCTCGGCGTCGTCACCGGCTACACCTGGCACGAGTTGTCGGGCTACTCGGCCAACATCTCGCAACAGGAACGCACCAAGATCAGCGACGCCATCAGCGGCGCGCTCGAACGCTACAT
>DASQNL010000546.1:0-17750 GCA_035644995.1 Pyrinomonadaceae bacterium
TCGAAGGCCGCCCAGTTGCGCGCCGCGCGCCCCGTGCCGCCGTAGACCACCAAGTCGTCCGGCCGCTCGGCGACCTCCGCGTCGAGGTTGTTCAACAGGCAGCGCAGAGCCGCCTCCTGATGCCAGCCCTTGCAATTCAACTGCGCGCCGCGCGGCGCGCTAATCGTTCTCCGAGCGCTCACTTTTTGACTCTTCCGCCCAACGAATCACTTCGTCCCAGAACATACTCTCAAGCTCCTCGTCGGCCTTCCTGCGATCTCGCCAGGTTTGGCTGAAATGAACCGTCCGCTTGGCTTCTTTCAGGCCGCAGCCCGTCAAAGCCATTAGGGCTTTGATCGCGTCCGTCTTGAAGTAGCCGCGCCCTCTGAGAAAAAAAAGTACTGCCTCGATGCCGTCTTGCCCGGACAACATCTCGCGGCACGCGGGCAGCATTGTTTCGAAGTCGCTGTTCATGCGCGGCTGCCGTCGTCGCCGGGGCGGCTACCCGTTCTTGAAACTCCGCACGAAGTTGTCGAACCAGCCGCCGCCTTGCCGCGACATCTCTTCGAGTTCGCCCTGGTCGAGCCAGATGCCGCCGCACTGCTCGCAGCGGTCGATGACGACCGACCCGCGCGCCTCTTCGAGGAGCGCGCCGTGTCCGAGCGGGCACTGCCGCCCCGCCGCTTGCCCGCGCGCCGCCGCTTCCGCCGCCGCGTCCTGCCGCATCTTGTCCAACAACTCGCGCTCCTTGCGCCGGAAATAATCCTCTTCAAGCGCCTTGCGCCGTTCGTCAAAAATCTCTGACATGATTTGTCTCTCCTCTGTAGATGGATCGCGCCGCGCGCGTGAAACTTTGAACGCCATTGTAATAGCAGATCACGGCGGTTGCACGCCACCCTCTCGCTCGCTTCGCTCACACACTCCCGCTTGCTTCGCTCAAGGCGAGCGCATATGCTGTGTCTCCCCGTTCGCTTTTTCAAATCGCGCAAGAACTTTCCGGGAGACTTCCGCACATGGCACTCAGCCCGCGCGCACGCGTCCTGCTTCTGTCGGCGTCAATTCTGTTGGGGTTGACCGCGTTCGTCTGGTATCTCAGCAGCAAGCCGCGCTCGACGCCCGTCACCCCCATCTCTCAACTGCCCGCCGCGACGGGCGAACCATCCCCTCCATCGAACGGCGACGCTGCTGCTGCCGTCGCCAACGCCGCTCCGTCTCTCGCGCCGACGCCCGACGCTTCTCCGTCCGCGCAAGGGGCGTCTCCGTCAATGACGCCGTCGCCCCCGGCGCACACCGCGCCGCCCGCGCCGACCGTTCAGGCCGATGCGGGCGCGACGAGTTCCGGCGCGAGCCTGACGATCCCGGTCGCGGGCGTCCGTCCCGAACAACTGCAAGACACCTACACCCAGTCGCGCAGCGAAGGGCGCACGCACAACGCCATAGACATCATGGCCGCGCGCAACACGCCCGTCGTCGCCGCCGCCGACGGCCGCGTCATCAAACTCTTCCAGAGCGAGCGCGGCGGCATCACCCTCTACCAACTCGGCACGGACAACCGCACCGTCTACTACTACGCGCACCTCGAACGCTACGCCGACGGCCTGGCCGAAAATCGCTTCATGCGTCGCGGCGAACTCCTCGGCTACGTCGGCGACAGCGGCAACGCCGGACGAGACAATTGCCACCTCCATTTCTCCATCTGGCTCGTCACCGACCCCAAACGCTTCTGGGACGGCGAGAACCTCAACCCCTACCCGCTGCTGACGAAACGATGAGCGGTTTGTGCGTTGTCCGTGGTCAGTTGTCCGTGGTCAGTTGTTTTGTGCTGCCGGAGCTTAAATGTTTCATTGACAGCTTAACGCCGGTCGAGCACATGCAACGGACGACGGACAACTGACCACTGACAACTGACCACTGACAGCTTTTCATCCCTACGCCGTCCGTTTATGGTGCGAGGGCGGGCGTACGCGCGGCGCGGGAAACGCGAAAAGGCGGGGATTATGCGGCGCGCGGCGGTGGGAACGGGTGTTGCTAGTGGATGTGGGGATGCGCCGGAGTCGGGCGAACGCGTGAGGGCGTGCGCCGCGGGCGCGTTAAAAGTTTTCTTAGAGGAGCTAAAGCCAGTATGAAAAGAGTGTGGCGTGTGGCGGGCGGCGTGATGTGCATGTTCGCCCTGTTTATTTTCGCCGGTTGTCAGGCCGCGCCCGTGTCGAACGGCAATACGAGCGCGGTGGCGACGCCGTCGCCCGCTGCGAGCGCGACGCCCGCCACCACGGGTAACGCGGGCGCGAACAATCTGCCCGTGACGCTGCCCGTGCTCGACGCCATGTTCGCCGAAGAGAAATTCGCGGCCGACCTGAAATCGGAACTGCAATTGACGGACGAGCAGATCGAGCGTCTGCGCAAGGTCGCGCGCGAAGAGACGGGGAGCTTGCGCGAGACCGAGACGGGCGAGCACGGCGGCACGACCACGGCCGCCACGGCGCGCGCCGCCGAACAGATCAAAAGCGTGCTCGGCGAGGAGCGCGCGGCGCGCTTCTCCCAGTTTGTGAGCGCGCGCTGGGCGGGCGGTGAGAACGGGACGGCCGCCGCTGCGAGCGGCGGCAACCAGCCGAACGCCGTGCCCACCGACACGCGCATCGTCGTCAACGCGCCCGCCTATCGCATGGACGTGTTCGAGAACGGCCAACTCATCAAGACTTACAAGATCGGCATCGGCTACCCAGAGTTCCCGCTGCCGACCGGCCTGCGACGCGCCAACACGATCATCTTCAACCCGACGTGGACGCCGCCCGACGAACCCTGGGTCGAGTCGCCGACGAGCAAGGTTAAGGTCGGTGAGAAAGTGGATGCGGGCAGCCCTCTGAACCCGCTCGGCCTCGTCAAAATTCCCATCGGCTCGCCCTCGCTCATCCACGGCGGCAAGGCGCCCGCCAAGCTCGGCGGCTTCGCGTCGCACGGTTGCGTCGGTCTGACCAACCCGCAAGTGCAAGACGTGGCGCGCATGATGGCGAAGATCGGCGGCGCGCAGTTGACCGATGAGGACGTGACGACCTATGCGAAGAATCGCAAGGAGACGAAGGAACTCAAACTCGAACGACCCGTGCCCGTCGAACTCCGCTACGAGACCATCGTCGTCGAGGACGGCAAGCTCTACATCTACCGCGACGTGTACGACCGCGACACGAACACGGAGGCGAACCTGCGCGCCGTGCTGCAAGCCAACGGCGTCTCGCTCGACAGTTTGAGCGAGACGGAGCGCGCGCGCGTGCTCGACGCGCTCCGGCAGATGGCGCGCGATGCCAAGGGCAATCCGGCCGACGGCGCGCCCGACGCTTCCGCGAGCGCGTCGCCCGAAGCGAATAATAAGAACGCGAACAGCAACGCGAACGGCAATGCGAACAAGAATGCGAACAAGAAGACCGACGCCGAAAACGCGAAGGTGACGCGCACGGTCAAGGGGCAGAAAGAGATCGTCATCGAACTCGCCGCGCTGCGCGGCAAAGGCTACCCCGCGCCCGTCGCTTTGGACACGGGCGGCGCGGCGAAAGACGCGGGCGCGAAAAAAGGGAAGCGCAGTTAAACGCCCTCACGCGGTTCCGCGCCGCAGGATGAATTAATAAACGCGCGCAACGCTTCGTAATAAGGCGCGCCGCCAATCGTATTCGTCAGATTGTGCGGCGCGCCTTCGACTTCGTAGAACTGCTTCGGCGGGCGCGCCGCGTCGAAGAGGCGACGGCCGAGGCGGTAGGGGACGATCTCGTCGGCCTGACTGTGGATGAAAAGTTTCGGGCACGTCACCGCGGCGATCTTCGAGAGCGAGTCCATCTTCGTGCGGATCGCGAAGCGCGGGACGAACGGCAAGACCTCCCCGGCCATGTCCGCCACCGAAGTGAAACTCGATTGCACGATGAGGCCGCACGCTTCCACCCGCGTCGCCAACTCAACGGCCACCGCGCCGCCGAGCGATTTACCGAAGATCACGATTTGAGCGGGGGGAATCGCGCGCGTCTTCGTCAGGTGCTCCCAGGCGGCGCGCGCATCCAGATAGAGACCTGCTTCGGAGGGGCGGCCTTCGCTCTTGCCGTAGCCGCGATAATCTATGATCAGAACATTGACGGGCAGCCGCACGAGTTCGCTGAGGAAGTCGTAGCGGTGCGAGATGTTGCCGCCGTTGCCGTGCAGGTAGAGCAACGTGGCGCGCGCCTCGACCGGCTCAAGCGCGCCCCCGGCGCGCACGGTGCGCGGCGTGCAATACCAGCCGTGCAGGCGCACGCCGTCGGCCGTTGTGAGTTGCACGTCTTCGACCTCGGCGACGATCTGCCCTTCGCGCGCGCGGGGCGGCTCACGCTTCCACGCCCCTTCCGGATACTTCGACGGGAAGTAGATGAAACTGTCCTCGAACAACATGACATACCCCAACAGGCACGCGCCGAGCGCCACGCAGATGCGTGCGATGCGCCACCCGAAATTTTTGTTAGCCCAGAAATTGACGACGAACTTCTTCAACATGCGTTTCCCGCCGCGCGGCCGCGCGAGATGTTTAAATGCCGGCGACGCCGAAAGTTGAAATCTCTTCTTTGCGTCTCCGGCGGGAGAATGATTTCTCGCGCGGGGCGCAAAGAAAAGCGCAAGTCTTTAACCGCTAACTTTAAAAATCAAACTCGCCCCGGCGGACGGCGGCGGCGAGGCGTTCCATATCGGGCGAGAGGGCGCGGTCGCGCGTGAGGCGCGGGGCGTAGGCGCGGACGAGTTCGTGGGCGCGGCGGACGCCGAGGCCGGGTTTGAGCGGCGCGCGATATTCCAGTCCTTCGGCGGCGGCGAGCAGTTCGATGGCGAGCACGTATTCGGCGTTCTCAACCATCGCGCGGAGTTTCAAGGCGGCGGTCATGCCCATCGAAACGTGATCCTCTTTGCCGGCGGAGGTGGGCAGGTTGTCCGTCGTCGCCGGGTGCGCGAGCACCTTCATCTCGTTCAAGAGCGCGACGGCCGCGACCTGCGCGATCATGAAACCGGAAGACGTGCCGGGGTGCGCCGTGAGAAACGGGGGCAAGCCCTCGTTCATGTCGGGGTTGACGAGCCGTTCGATGCGCCGCTCGCTGATATTCATCAAATGCGTGAGCGCGATCCCTGCGTAGTCGAACTGGAGGGCGAGCGGCGCGCCGTGAAAGTTTCCGCCGGAGATGAGTTCGCGTGTGTCCGCGAAGACGAGCGGGTTGTCGGTGGCCGCGCCCGTCTCGATCTCGACGGCGGCGCGCGCGTGGCGAAAACAGTCGCGCGCCGCGCCGTGCACTTGCGGCATGCAGCGCAGGGAATAAGCGTCCTGCACGCGCGGGTCGTTCTCGATGTGCGACTCCCTGATCTCGCTCTCGCCGAGAAGCTCGCGCAGGTGCGCGGCCGCTTCCGTCTGGCCGGGATGAGGGCGCGCGTCGTGGAGGCGCGCGTCGAAGGCGGCGGGCGTGCCGCGCAGGGCTTCGAGCGACATCGCGCCCGCCACGTCCGAGGCGCGCGCCAGTTGCCCGGCGCGCAGGAGCGCGAGCGCGCCGACGGCCGTCATCGCCTGCGTGCCGTTCAGCAGCGCGAGACCTTCTTTCGCCTCCAATTCGATGGGACGGATTCCGGCGCGCGCGAGAGCTTCCGCGCTCGCCATGCGCGCGCCTTCGTAGACGGATTCGCCCTCGCCGATCACTGCGAGGGCGAGGTGCGCGAGCGGCGCGAGGTCGCCGCTCGCCCCCACCGAACCTTTCTCCGGCACGACGGGCACGACGTTGCGCTCCAACATCTCGATCAAAATTTCGACCACCGACGGGCGCGCGCCGCTGTAGCCGAGCGCGAGGACGTTGGCGCGCAGCAGCATCATCGCGCGCGTCTCTTCGGCCGAGAGCGGCGCGCCGACGCCGCACGAATGGCTGCGCACGAGATTCAACTGCAACTCGCGCAACTCCTCGCGCGGGATCGAATAATCCGACAACTTCCCGAAGCCCGTGTTGACGCCGTAAACCACGCGCCCCTCCGCCACGATGCCTTCGACCACAGCCCGCGACGCCGCCACGCGCACGCGCGCCTCCGCCGCGAGCCGCACGCGCTCCGCCCCGCGTCCGACCAACGCGACCTCTTCGAGCGACAACGATTGTCCGTTCAATTCAATCATAGAGAAAAGCCGTGACAGGTGACAGGTGACAGGATGAAGACAGGTTTTAATCCTGTCACCTGTCACCTGTCACCTGTCACTTGCCTTCATGTGAGTGTTTCTTCCGCGACTGGCTCGTGGTCTGAGTGTTGGAGTTCGCCGGTGTCGGGTCGTTTCCATTCGCCGGTGAGCGCGCCGGTGAGCGCGCCGGTGTGGCCGGGGCGCGTGGTGCGCGTGCGCTGGCGGGCGCGCTTGGTGCGGCGTTCGGTCACGCGGCGTTGCTTGGTGGCGCGCGAGAGGGTCGTCGTCACGCTGCGGATCGGGTGGAAGGGGAATTCGTGATCCGGCAGCACCTCGCCCGTCGCCTGTTTCAATCGTACCGTGGCGAAGGCGAAGATAAACACCACGAGGTTGAAGACGATGCCGAACAGCAGCATGATCTCGCCTGAGAGCGAACCGATCCCGGCGCGCCCGACGAACATCTCGAAGCCGCGCGCGGGAAACGGGTGCAGGTAAACTTTCAGATTCCAACTCACGGCCAGCAGGATGAAAATCCAGAGATAGTTGCGGCGCAGGCGACGCCCGACCGCCTCCCATTCGCTGATGGTGAAATGCGGCGTGCGCATGTCGGCCGCGAGGTGCTCAGCCCATTCCTGATCCGGCGTCGCGCTCGGCGAGAGCAGTTGCGCGAAGTAGCCGGTTTCCAGCACGCGCACGCGGCTCGCCCAGATTTCGTAGTAGCGATAGCGGCGCGCCTCCATGAAGAGGAAGAAGGCGACGAGCAGCGAATTGATCGGGATCACGAAGTGCGGATTCTCGGAAGAACTGAAGGCGAATGAGAGCGTCGCGCCCGCCGTCAGGACAGCCCAGTTGGTTGTCGTGTCGAGGCGGTTGCGCCAGGTGTTCGAGCGTTGCACTTCGCCGCGGTAGAAATGCACCATCGCCGTGTTGAATTCGGAGGACGACATTTTGCGGCCGAGCAGCGTAATGGAGTCGGGGGATTTGTCGGCGGCGGCGGTGGCGGTGGCGGCGGCGGTCTCTTTGGTTGGCGTGACGGGGGTGCGAAAGCTGCCCGTGTTCTGGCGTTCGCCGCCGGAGAGGGAGCCGGTCGGTGTTCTGGGACGCATCTCAGGTTTCATCTCGTGGGTCGGTCGTCTTCCTTTGCGCGCGGTGCGTCGGCTTCGCATCGCTTTGCTTGGATGATAACACGCGCTCCGGTTTAAGCGTGATTGTTCCGGCGCGCATCCCGGCGAGGAAGTAGAGCGCGACGTAAGACTCGAACCCGCCCCAACGCTTCGCGGCCAACGCGCGAATCTCGCGCTCGTTCATCGCCCCGCCCCGGTTGTAATGCTTGACGACGACGCCGCGCAGGAAGAGGTCGGCGGCGGGGAACACATCCCGGCGACCGAAGTGCAGCATCAAGACCCACTCGGCCGTCCAACGCCCGATGCCGCGCAAACTCGTGAGGCGCGCGATGACGCTCTCGTTGTCCTCGCGCGCGAGCGTCGCGGAATCGAGTGCGCCCCCGGCGCACGCCCGCGCCACTTCGATGATGCACGTCGCCTTCGCGTTCGACAGGCCGAGCGCGCGCAACTCCTCGACGCTCGCCCGCGCCAACGTCGCGGCGCGCGGAAAGGCACGGTAAGTTTCGCCGCCCGCCTGCAACGTCTCGCCGTACCGCTCGACGACGCGACGCCTGAACGTGATCGCCACGCTCGTGGCGATCTGCTGCAAGAGGATCGAAGTGACCGTGGCTTCAAAGAGGGAAGGCCAGCGCGGCAGGCGCAAACCGCGATGGTCGGTTTCGAGCCGGCGCATGAAGGGGTCGCGCACGAGCAGCGCGCGCCAGTGCGCGAGGTCGTGTTCGAGGCTGAACATGTCGCGCACCACGCGCGTCGCTTCGTCCAAAAGCCGGGGCGTAACGAATCGCTCCGGCGCGAGTTTGACCCGGAGGGACGGGCGCGAGGCCGTGCCCTCGGACTCGACCGAGAGCAGGAAAAGCCTCTCCCCGAAATGAATCGCGCGGGCATAGCGGCCGCCGGCGAAAGTGTCCACGACCTCCGCCTCGGTGAAACGCAGGAAGCGCGCGGTAGACGCAAAATCGAAGGGCGCGCGGGCGTCCATGACGAATTCGGGCATGCCGCGAAGTGTCGCAGAAAGGGGCGCGGAGCGTCAAAGTCTGCCGCTTGACAGCGGGCGCGGGCGTGCCTATAGTCAGTTTTTGTTCGCGGTTGATTGAAAGCGTCCCTAGCGCGATTATGTGTGAGCCTGAGAGGGAGCAAGACGCCGACGCACGCTGGATGCGCGTGGCTTTGGACGCGGCGCGCGCCGCCGCGACGGAGCGCAACGAAGTGCCCATCGGCGCGTGCGTCGTCGGTTCCGCGGGGCAACTATTGGCCGTCGCCGGAAATCGCACGCGCACCGATTGCGACCCGACCGCCCACGCCGAAATCATCGCTCTGCGCGCGGCGGCACGACAGGTTGAAAACTACAGGCTCACGGGCGCGGTCGTCTACTCGACCATCGAGCCGTGCGCGATGTGCGCGGGCGCGCTCGTGCAGGCGCGGGTGCGGCGACTCGTCTACGGCGCGCGCGACGAACGCGCGGGCGCGGTTGAGTCGATTTTTCGTATCTGCGACGAGAGTTCTTTGAATCATCGAATGGAATTAACGGCGGGCGTGCTCGAAACCGAGTGCCGCGAAGTGATGCAAGCATTCTTCCGCGCCCGCAGGAAAGTCGAGGTCAGAGGGGAGAGGCCGGAGGTTGGTTGAAGACACGCAGGTGGTTTTTAACTAGCCTTCGCCCGCTCGCCTCTCGCCTTTGCGGAGAGGTCGCATAGTGGCTTAGTGCACCGGTCTCGAAAACCGGAGTGGGGGAAACTCCACCGTGGGTTCAAATCCCACCCTCTCCGCCAGTTTCTGAGGGATGAAGGATGAGGGATGAGGGATGAGGGAAAGCGCTCAAGAGATTGAGTTGCTATTCTTATTCATCCCCCATCCCTCATTCCTCATCCCTTTCTACGGAGAGGTGCAAGAGTGGTTGAATTGGCAGCACTGGAAATGCTGTGTGGGGGAAACTCAACCGTGGGTTCGAATCCCACCCTCTCCGCCTTCGTTCAAATAAAGGACTCAACTTATGCAGGATGACAAACTCGCCGCCGACGAGGCGCGCCGCCTGGCACAGCACGAATCGCTCAAGGCCGGGGTCGAGGGCGACGTGAACGCCGAGATCGCCAGCCGCGCCGACCGCACCACGCGTCCCGAAGCCGAGCGCATGGAACAGGTGGCCGGGGAATTTCGCGGCAAGGCGATCAACGAAGTGGTGGAGACGGAGCGGGAGGTGGAACGCGGGCGCGGCGCGGCGCGCATCTCGCAAGTCGTTGATTTCATCTTTTGGGTGATCTACGCGCTGCTCGCCATCAGGTTTCTGCTCGCGCTCTTGGCCGCGCGCCGCAGCGCGGGGTTCGTGCAGTTTATTTATGCGATCAGCGACCCGTTTTACGCGCCGTTCAGCGGCATCGTGGCCGAGCCGACGGCGGGCGGCGCGCGGCTCGCGCTCTCGATCCTGCTCGCCATCGTCGTTTACGCGGTGCTGCATTTGGGAATCAATAAGCTGCTGCGCCTGATCGCCCATCGCAAGACGGAGATTTGAAGCGGATTTGATCGAGACGCCCGCGTCTGCTATAAACGTCGGCGCGATCATCTCGCGGGTGTGACCCGGCGGACACTGCAACGCCGCTTGATCTTTAGACAATTTATCAGACTTCGGGCTCCGCACAACGCTCGTCTCGCGAACTCCGCCAGGCCAGGAATGGAGCAACGGTAGCGTTGACTGCGTGTGTTGCGGGTCAGTCCGGAGTCTGGCCATATCCGGGAAAGAGTTGCCGCCGGGCGAGCGTGAGAGTTGCCGAAGCGGGCGAGTTTGGAGCACAATCCGACACCGCCGCTTCGGAGCAATCGAAACGCTTCAGCGCGGGCGCGGCAACTCTTTTTCATTTTGCGCCGCACATGAAAATCAACTTCCAACGGCTCAACCACGTGCAGCTCTGCATCCCGCCCGATACGGAAGCGAGCGCGCGCGAGTTCTACGGCGGATTGCTCGGCCTCGCCGAGATCGAGAAGCCCGCGCCCCTCAAAGCGAACGGCGGCCTCTGGTTCGAGATCGCCGGGATTCAACTGCACATCGGCGTCGAACGCGGCCAATTCAAGTCGAAACGTCATCCCGCGTTTGAAGTCGAAAATATCGAAGCCGTCAGAAGTTATCTCGAACAGAGCGGCGTGCGGACGAAAGACGAAATCTCGCTCGCCGGCATCACTCGTTTCTCCTTCTTCGACCCCTTCGACAATCGCATCGAACTGATGGAACGAGCGACGGACTAACGACCACCACCAACTGACGACAAACAACTGACCACCGACCACCGACAGCTTTATGGCTTATCAAGTCATCGCACGCAAATGGCGTCCGCAAACTTTCGAGGAAGTGACCGGGCAAGAGCCGATCACGCGGACGCTCTGCGGCGCGCTCGAACACGAACGCCTCCACCACGCCTATCTCTTCTCCGGCGCGCGCGGCGTGGGCAAGACGACGACGGCGCGCCTGCTCGCCAAAGCCCTCAACTGTCATAAGTTCACAAGCCCGACCGCCGCGCCCTGCAAGACGACGGATGCGGATCAGTGTCCCTCGTGCCGCGAAGTTGCCGAGGGGCGTTCAATCGACGTGCTCGAAATCGACGCGGCCTCGAACACGGGCGTGGACAACGTGCGCGATTCGATCATCAACACGGTCGGCATCAGCCCGGCGCGCGACCGCTACAAAGTTTTCATCATCGACGAAGTTCACATGCTGTCGGGCGCGGCCTTCAACGCGCTCCTGAAGACGCTGGAGGAGCCGCCGCCGCGCGTCGTCTTCATCATGGCGACCACCGAGTCGCACAAAATTCCCGACACCATCCTCTCGCGCAGCCAGCAGTTCGAGTTTCGCACCATCGCCACGGCGCGCATCGCCGAACGGTTGCGCCTCATCGCCGACGCCGAAGGGATCAACGTCGCGGACGAAGCGTTGCGCGAGATCGCGCGCGCGGGCGAAGGCTCGATGCGCGATGCGCAGTCGGCCTTCGATCAGGTCATCAGTTTCAGCGACGCGGAGATCGCGGTGGCCGATGTGGAGGCCGCGCTCGGCATCGCCGGGGCGGAACTTCGCACGCGCGTCATGCGTTCGATTGCGGCGGGCGCGCCGCGCGACGCGCTCGCCGTCGTGGACGACCTCGTCATGCGCGGGCACGACCTGAGAAATTTTTGCCGCGATATGTTGTCGCACGTGCGCGATCTGTTGGTCGTGAAAGTGGCGGGCGACGCGGCCGAAGGCGTGGACGCGAGCGACGCGGAACGGCGCGACCTGATCAGCACGGCGAACGAATTTTCCGAATCCGATCTCGTGCGCTTCTTCCACAGCCTGACGGAGACGGAGCGCATTTTGCGCGAGGGCGCGCACCCGCGTTATCAACTCGAAATCGGACTGGTCAAGTTGATCGAGATGCGCCGGCTCGCCCCGCTCGGCCTGATCATCGAACGCCTGAACGCGCTCGAAGAAGCTCTCCGCACGGGCGCAATGCCCGCCGCCGTCGCGGGCGCGCCCGCGCCTTCGGGCGGGGCGGCGGGCGGCGGCGGCGCGCCGCGAGGCGGAAGCGGGTATGCGGGCGGCGGCGCGAGTGGCGGCAGCGGCGGTAGCGGCGGCAGAAGCACGCCTCCGGCCTCGCGCGCCTCCGCGCCGTCCGCCGTTGAAGCGGGGCGCGACACCGCTCCCGCCCCGGCCGCGCCCAATGCCCCGACGCCGACGCCGAGCGATGTCGTGAAGCCCCGCGCGGGCGCGCCGCAGACGGGTAGTTCCTTCTCTGCAAACGCGACCGCGGCGGACACGCCGCCGTGGGAAACGCCGCCGTGGGAAGAACCGCCGACGGCGGCGTCTCCCCCGCTCAAACTCGTGCCGTCGCCTGCGCCGCCGCCGACAATGGGCGTCGCGCCCGGCGGTTACGACGCGCCCGCGCCGCAATCGTTCGGCGACGCGCCCGCCCTGTCGGCTTCCAACGCGGGCGGCTTCGTCGAGCGCATCAAGACGGGTCTCGAAGAACGGCGCAAGCCCTTTCTCGCCATCGCGCTCGAAGGCGCGCGCAAGGTGTCGGTCGAGGGCGAAGAGTTGTACGTCGAGTTTGCGCCGGAAGCCAAGCACCTGCGCGACAATCTCGCCAAGCCGGAGAGCATCAAACTTTTGCGCGAGGTGTGCGAGAGCGTGTGCGGCCGCGAGATGGGCGTGCGAATCGTGGTCAAAGACAAGCACGAGAGCCGCGACGACGAGCCGCCGCCATCGTCGCGCGACGCCGATACGGAAGAGAGACGACGCCTGCGCGAGTTGGCCGAGAACCACCCGTCGGTGCAGCAAGTCCTGCGCGCCTTTCAGGCCGAGATCGTGGACGTGCGGCGCGTGGACGGGACGAGTAAGCAGTGAGGGGTTGGAAGCGAGCGGTGAACAACGGTTTTCTTACTTCTTAACTGTTCACTGCCGACCGCTCACGGCCAACTGTTTTTTCCCGCGAACAAAGGCGCGGGAGCGCACGTATAGTTTGCACGGAGGTTGAGAGCGATGCGTGATCCTTTTATTGCGGGTCTTCTGAGTTTGTTGATCCCCGGTTTGGGGCAGCTTTACAACGGGCGGATTCTGGCGGGCATCCTGTGGCTGCTCTTGACGGGCGTTTCCTGGATCGGTTCGGCGGGCACGCTCGGCTGGATCGTCCACATCATCGCCGCTTACACGGCCTACAGCTACGCGAAAGAGCATCGCGTGCGCGTGTAAAAAAAGTGTTTTAAGTTCCGAACGAGTTACCAAGGAAGGCGTGGGTCGCGCGTGGGTTAAGCGCGGCCTGCGCTTTTTTTATTCGTCGCCGCCGAGCGTGTTGGCGTCGTCCGTTTTCCTGACGGGCAAGAGGCTGCGGACGAGTTCGTTGAGACGGTCGAAGTCAATCGGCTTGGTGAGATAGCCCTCCATCCCGGCGTCGTAGGCGGCGCGCTGGAAGCCTTCGGTGGTGAAGGCGGTGACGGCGATGACGGGCACGGGGCGCAAGGTCGGGTGCTCGCGAATCTTGCGCGTCGCGCCGAGACCGTCGAGGCCGGGCATGCTGATGTCCATGAGAATCAGATCGGGATGCGTGAGCGCGGCCACCTTGATCGCCTCTTCGCCGTCGTTGGCCGTGACGACGCGATAGCCCGACTGTTGCAAGTGCAAACTGATGATGACGAGGTTGTCGACCGTGTCGTCCACGACGAGCACGAGGAAATCCTGCGGGGTAAATTCCTGCGTGTCGGCATTGGCGTGAAGGCGGCTGGTGGGCGGGGCTTCGTTCGGGTGAAGCGCGTCGGCGGAGGCTTGCGCCGGAAACAGGGCGACGGTTTCGGTGCCGGTCGTCTGGACAAGCTGCCAGCCGCATTTGACACAGAACCGCACGCCGTCTGGATTTTCGTGGGCGCAAACTGGACAGGACATCATCTCTTTTTTTCGATCACTCCCCGCGGTTTCTCGTCTTCCTAGAGTATCGCAGAAGCGGGCGTGTTTTCGCCAATGGCGAGACGCGCCGCGTTGTCACTTCTCGCGAGCGCGCGGCCGCGTCAACTCGCGGGCGGACGTTTCTTGTTCGGGGGGAGCGCGCGCGGAATGTCGCGTTCGTTGAGCAGGGGGGCGGCGTCGTCCGCCTCGGATTTCGGTTTCTTGCCGCGTAGCGCGGGCGGCAGTTTCGGGCGGGGAAGGCTGACGGTGGCGACGGAATCCGTGCGCCGCAAAATCGCGCCGCCGCGCCCCGCCACCCACGCGGCCGACCCGCCCCTGTAAGCGACGGCAAACAGCGACGCGCTCGTCGCGCTCGCCAGCGCGTCCCACGTCTCGCCGCCGTCGCGCGTCTGCATCACGCGCCCCTGTTCGCCGACGATGAGCGCGTCGAGCGGCGAGGCGACCGACACGGCGAAGAGGTTGAGCTTAACCTTGCTCTCCTGCTGCTTCCAGCGCACGCCCGCATCGTCCGTCCGCAGGATCAACCCGCGCTCGCCCACGATGAAGCCGCGCGACTTATCGGCGAACGCCACGCCGTAGAGCCACTCCTTCGTATTCGTCTCGATGTAACGCCACGACTCGCCGCCGTCCTCCGTCCGCATGATCATGCCCTGCGCGCCGACCGCGAGCGCGATCCGCCCGTCGCCGCCCGCGTAGGCGACATCTTCGAGCCAGGTGATCGTGTCCGAACGTCTCTGCCGCCACGTCTCGCCGCCGTCTTCCGTCGCCAGGATCGTGCCGCGCGCGCCGACGGCGAGGCCGCGCTTCGCGTCCGCGAAGTGGACGCCGGAGAGTTCCTGCGTCACGGGCGATTCGACTTTCTCCCACGTCAGGCCGCCGTTCGCGGTGCGCAGGATCGTGCCCGCCTCGCCCACCGTCCAGCCGTGCGCCTCGTCCACGAAGAAGACGTGCGTGAGACGCGCCCCGACGCCCGACTGTCTGACCGTCCAACGCTTGCCGCCCGAACTCGTGTAGAGAATCCGGCCGCGCGCGCCGACCGCCCAGCCGCGCGAGCCGTCGAGAAAAAAGATGTCGGCGAGGTCTTCGCGCCCGCCCTCGCTGAGCCTGCGCCATTCGAGGCCGCCGTCGTCGGTGCGCAGGATGAGGCCGTCGCCGCCGGCCGTCCAGCCGGTCGTGGCGTCGGCGAAGTGGATGGTCGTCAGGCGCGGCTGCGTTTTCACGCTCACGGGCAGCCACGTCGCGCCGCCGTCGGCCGTTGCCAACACGACGCCGTCGTTGCTCGCCGCCCAGCCGTTCTGCGCGTCGGCGAAGTAGACCGACAACAGGTCGGCCTGTTGATAAACTTCGACGCGCGCCCAGGTCTCGCCGCCGTCCTCCGTTCGCAGGACGAGGCCGCCGTAGCCGACCGCCACCGCGCGCCGCGACGCGCCCGCGAAGGCCACGCCCGTGAGCGGCAACTCCTTCGCCCGCGGCTGGCTGCGCCACGTCGCGCCGCCGTCCGAGGTGATGAGCATCGTGCCGTTCGCCCCGACCGCGACGCCGATTCGCTCGTCGCCGAAGGAGATCGAGAAGAGGTGCGCGGTCGCGCCCGAAGTTTGTTCGCGCCACGTGCGCCCGCCGTCGGCGGTGGCGATGATGCGCCCGTAAGTGCCGCATGCCCACCCGTGCCGCAAGTCGCGCCCGGCGAAGGCAACGTTGTAGAGATGATCTTTAACGCCCGTCGGCCTTGCCGTCCAACGCCCGCCGCCGTTCTCCGTCGTGACGACGACGCCGCGCGCGCCCACGGCGACCGCCGTATTTTTATCTTTGACGAACAGCCCGTAGAGCGTCGTCGCGACGGGCGCGCTCTGCGCCTCCCACTCGTAGCCGCCGTCCTGCGTGCGCAGGATCGCACCGTCCGCGCCCGTCGCCCAGCCGTTCAATTTATCCGCCGCGAACCTGAGCGCGTGGATCGCGTTTCCCTGCGGCAGCGGGTTCTGCCACAACCACCCGCGCGTCTGCGCCGCCGCGCCGGTCGCCAGGAGCGCGCCGCACAGCGCGAGCATCAGCGAGACGCGCGCGCGCTTCGGCGGCCGGACAGCGATGTGGCGGAATAGTGACATGAATCATCGGCGGGGAAATAAACGATTCTTAGTAGCAAACAAATCAAGATTGATTCCTAAAGAAATGATGTTTCTTTAGGAATCAGGTTCCAGTTGGACTGGCGCGTAGTATCCTTTCATAGGGGTGACGAGTTGTCCCGCTTCAACGGCCTCTTGCAATCGCCTCTGTACGGTTTTTTCGCTCAAGGATACGCCCGCGTTCATCAATCTTTGCATGATTTCGTTTTTACGAAGAGGACAATCAATCATCTTCAAAATCGTTTCATGTACTGCATTTAATTCTCCTGCTAATTTCCTCGGCTTCGTTAAGCCAGCATCTTTCTTTACTTCCGCTCCGTAGAGTTTAGGAATAAGAATCTCGTAATCCTCGAATTTGTAAAATTCCATTTCCACACCGTAGATATTAAATCGACTATTCTGATTAACGAAGATAAGCAAATCTCTCAAACGGTCTTCGATGTAATCCATTAATACGACGAAGCGAAAATAGCCACCACGTAAATTCTGACGAACTTTCTGAAGAATTTCGGTAGTCGTGTCAATATTTGTCTGATAGAACTTTCCTATCCGCTCGGTTAAACAGTCAGCGTTTATCTTACTGACTGATCGCTCCAACTCTTTAATGAATGAGTCGCTATCCTCATAGGTGCGCCAGAGGGAAGCCCCATAGTCTAGCACCTGCGCCAGTACAAATCTTTTATCTTGATTTTTATTCAGTTTCGTTTCGATAACATAGATGTTGCCATCATAATCTATGCCAAGGGCGTCAATTTCACCGCTCCTAGTAGGAAACTCACGCGCAAGGATCAAAAGTCTGATGTTTTCTTCGATTTCATCAAGAGGAAGGCTTTCGGGATTTTCGCAGATATAGCCTTGCAAATCTTTTTCGTCTCCAATGTTTGTCCTTTCCGCCTTTCGGGCATCTTTCCCCCGTCTGGATATGATGATACTCAATTGTCTCCTTTCCTAAAGGACTGATGAAGATTATCTATCTTCGATGCCCATTATTTATCTCTACAATGTGGTCAACGCTTTTGCAGCCTCGCGCAGCACGCTTTCGTCAACGCGGCCGAGCGCGGCGATGCGGCGGGCGGCTTTGTCCACCGCCTCCTGCGCGTCGTGCCCCGCGTGGCCTTTGATCCACTCCCATTCGATGCGGTGCGCGGCGAGAGCTTTGTCCAGACGCGCCCACCATTCGTGGTTCGACTTGCGCCGGAAGCGTCCCGCCATCGTCTCCACCACGTAGCGCGAATCGGTCAGCACGCGCACGCGGCACGGCTCGCGCAGTTGTTCGAGGCCGACGGCGGCCGCCACGATCTCGGCCTGCTGGTTCGTCGCCATGCCGAGATAGCAGCCGAACGCGCGCCATTGGTCGCGGAAGTTCAAGAGCGCGACGGCCGCCGCGCGTGGCTCCGCCTGACCGTTGCCGAGGCTCGACCCGTCGCAATAAATGGTCACGGATTTTAAGGGATGAGGGATGAGGGATGAGGGATGAATTGAATCCTTCGCCTCACTCTGCAACGAGTCCTCGCCCTTTGTCTTTTTTTCATCCCTCATCCCTCCGCCCTCATCCCTCCACTCATCCCTTCCGCTTCGCCCGACAGGACGAGAACGTGATCCACCGCCTCCTCGAAGGTGTCGTCGTGCGAGATGACGAAGAGTTGGCTGAAGTGGCGCACCTGCCCGATCTGGCGCGCGAGATTTTCGCGCCGCTCGGCGTCCATGTTCACGGTCGGTTCGTCGAAGAAGGCGATGCGGATGTCCGAGAGTTGCTTCAAGAGCGCGAGCCGCACGGACAGAGCCGCGACCATCTGTTCGCCGCCCGAGAGATTGACGAACGAACGCTCGTGGCCGTCTTCTTCCAGCATGATTTCGTAATCGCTCGACCAGCGGAGCGTGCGCCCCGCATCGCCCGTGATCTCGCGGAAGAATTGATTCGCCTCGACCGAGATGTGCGCAACGTAACTGCGCGTCACTTCCGGCCC
>DASQNL010000547.1:0-15132 GCA_035644995.1 Pyrinomonadaceae bacterium
ACCGACGCCATCATCAGCCGGGTCAGCGAAAGGCAAGACCCGGTCGTCTTTGTGCTCTGGGGAGCCTACGCCCGAAAGAAGCTGAGCCTGATCGACACGAAGCGCCACTTCGTCGTCGAGTCCGCCCACCCGTCGCCGCTCTCCGCGCGCAACGGGTTCTTCGGCAGCCGTCCATTTTCAGCGATCAACAAAGCCTTGCGAAAGGCAGGGCGGGCGGAGATCGAGTGGCGGATTCCCGATCTCTGATCGAACCACCCGCTCGCTCCGGGGCGGCGTGACTATGGTCAACAGCATAAATATTTTAGCCGGTCTGACGATTGCACCAAGTATCCGTGATGAATACTTTACGGAATTGACATTAACGTCGGCAACATCGCTGTTAAAAGATTCCTTATGAAAACGCGCGCGGAGGGCAGCCGGGATACTTTCCGGCAATTCGGCCTGAGCGAACCGTTGCTGCAAGCTATCGGCAGCATCGGCTACGAATCGCCGACCCCGACCCAGATCAAAACCATCCCGCCGCTGCTCGCGGGGCGAGACGTTGTGGGTCAGGCGCAAACCGGCACGGGCAAGTTGGTTGGCGGCAGGGAAAGTGACAGAAGGTACAGAGAAAAGGAGCCTGTTTTATGCTAGCAATGAATTTCCGGGGCCCCATGCGGGTTCGCATCGACCACAAACCTATGCCTGAGATTTTGCATCCAGAGGACGCCATCGTCCGGGTCACGCGATCTTGTATCTGCGGGTCTGATCTGCATTTGTACAACGGGTCTGTGCCTGACACCCGCGTGGGGATGACGTTCGGCCACGAGGTTACGGGGGTGGTGGAACAACTCGGCGCGGGCGTCGAGAAACTGAAGATCGGCGACCACGTCCTGGTGCCTTTCAATATCGCCTGCGGCAAGTGTGTCTTCTGCCAGCAGGAACTCTACGGGAACTGCCACGAGTCGAATTCTCAGGCCACGGCGGTGGGCGGCATTTTCGGCTATTCGCATACCGGGGGCGGCTACGACGGGGGACAGGCCGAGTACGTTCGCGTCCCTTACGCCGATGTCGGCCCGACGGTCATTCCCGAAGACATGAACCCCGACGATGCGGTGATGCTCACCGACGTGGTGCCGACAGGCTATCAGGCCGCCGAGATGGCGGGGATTCAGCGCGGCGATACGGTGGTGGTTTTCGGGGCTGGCCCCGTGGGCATCATGGCGGCCAGATGCGCCTGGCTGTTCGGGGCGGGGCGCGTGATCGTGATCGACCACGTCGATTACCGGCTTGAGTTCGTGAAGAACTATGCCCCTTGCGAGGCCTATAATTTCAAGTCGCTCGGAGATGTCGTGGTCTTCCTCAAGCGAACCACCGACTGGATGGGCGCCGATGTCGTCATCGATGCCGTGGGAGCCGAGGCCGCAGGCCGTGTGATGCAGACGCTCCTCGGCCGGAAGTTGCTGATGCAGGGAGGGTCGGCCACCGCGCTGCACTGGGCGATCAACTCCGTGAAAAAGGGCGGCATCGTCTCCATCGTCGGCGTCTACGGCCCGATTGATACGCTCGTCCCCATCGGGAACGTGGTGAATAAAGGTCTCACCCTCCGGGGTAATCAGGCGTCCGTGAAGCGGCTGTTGCCGCGCTTGATCGAGCACGTGCAGAACGGCGTCCTCGATCCGAAAGCGCTCATCACGCACCGCATCCCCTTGGAGGAAGTTTCGGACGCGTACCGGATTTTTTCGGCGAAGCTCGACAACTGCATCAAGCCGGTGCTGATCCCGCCGTCAGCCAGAAGCTAGGGAGGAACCGTCATGGAAAATACAATTGAAGATATGGCAACTAGGGTGAAAGACCCCTCTCAGATTAAAGGGTGGGGCATCGATGCCGACCCGGATAACGATCCGACTTACCCGATGAAGAATCGCAATAACGGGGAGCACGAGGGCTACAGTTGGGAGCGTCCGCCGCAGCAGCAGACCGACGTGGAAATTCTGCATTCCAACGAGCGACCGAACGTTACCGCCGTTTTTGGGACATCCACGCCGCCCGCGGGTTTGAGCGGCATGATCCGCCGCTACGCTTTCAAGTATAGCGAATCCAGCTACGGCCATTGGCTGCCGCTCATGCTGGCCGACCGGGTGGGCGTGGCGGAAGGAGTTTTGGAAGACCTCACACGCGGCCGTGTCCCCAACATCTTCGCGGAACGGGGTTGGAAGGCGGAGTGGAGACACAACCGGAAAAGTCTGGTGACGCGGGTTCTCGTGGGAGCGGCTGTCACTACCGCCGCCGTTGCTTATCTGCGCAGCGGAAAGGATGATTCTCCCGCGGAGAAAAAAGGCCGCGCCAGGCGAACCCGGCGTTGACCTTTGCCGCTCACACAGGGCGGAGCGACGAGCGTAACCGCCGACCCTTAAGCCGTATAGCGAACCCCGGCCGCGTCTTCGCCTTTCAACTCAAAGGCGAAGACGCGGCCGGGGTTCGCATACATTCGGGCAACATGTTCGCCGCGCCGCGCCGCCGGGGCGTCTCCCGCCGCAACCTCAACTGAGGAAGCGGCGGTCGGGCAAACGCGCCCACCCGGACTTGCAGGTCAACATGCTCGGCGAGCAGGAGACGACGATGATGCTTCGCATGCAGCGGCGGCTCCGCGAACACTTCGGGGTGGAAGTGGATACTGTCAAAAGAAGAGGCACGGCGGCGGCTGGAAGAGACCGGCGTTAATAGGTTAGTGAGTACGCTGGAAGATAAATTGCCGGGGTGGGCGCGAGGCGGCTCCGCCGCCGGAAATATGGCTCATCCCCGCGGCTCTACTTGTACTTGATCTTCATCACCAAGATCGCCAGCCCAAGCAGGAGCGTGACGCCGTTGGTGATGAGGATCGCCCAGTCCTTCTTGAGCGCGCCGTATGCGAGCCACAGCCCCACCCCGATGCAAAAGGCCACGAACATCGTGAGCGACACGTCCTCGGCCGATTTGGTCTTCCATATCTTCGCCACCTGCGGCACGAACGAGGCGGTCGTCAAACCGCCCGCCAGCAGCCCCAATCCTACAACCATATCCATCTCGATCAACCCTTTCCTTCGTCGTCAGACATCTTCATAACCGACCGGCGCGTTTTTACCTGCCGACCGCTACGGCTCCGGACTCGGTCGCAAGCAGTGAGACATCGTAATGCTTCAACAGGTCGGCCACGTCTTTGTATATTTCGACGGCTCCCGCCGAGCGCAAAGCCTCTTCGGTAAACCCGCCGCTGAGCAGGCCGACGGTGCGCATACCCGCCTTCGCGGCGGCGACGGCGTCGTAGGGCGTATCGCCGACGACGATAGCCTCTTCAGGCCGGACGCCCCTGATGCCTTTGAGCGCGGCTTGAAAGATGTCCGGGTGCGGCTTCGAGCGTTCGGCGTCGTCGGCGGAGGTGGCCGCCTCCAGCAGGTCTGCGATGCGGAGGCTTCTCTTATGCTGTTCCAACTCCTCCTCTTTGGCCGAGGAGGCAAGAGCCAGCGATAGGCCGTCCGCCTTGATGCGCTCGAAGAGTTCGCGCACCTGCGGGAACGGCCGCACGCGCGGCAGGTACTCGCGCGCGAACAACTCCGTGCGGCTCCGCTCCAACTCCACGCCGAATTCGTCCAACTCTTCCGGGGAACAGAAGACCGGCATCAGTTGGTCGCCGCCCTTGCCCATCTGTTCGTGCAACTCTTCGTAAGCCACCTCTTTGCCCCGGCTCCTGAAAGCCTCCCGCCAAGCCTCTATGTGGAGGTCGTTGGAATCGACGAGCGTGCCGTCAACATCGAATATCACTGCTTTTATCACTACCTTCTCCTCACCCGTTAATTACCGGATAAACCGTTATCCATGATCCTTATATCCATGATTTTTACGCCGGGGGCATCGATTGCGCTTCGCTGCCGGAACCTTACCTGTAGCCGAGCGGCCGCATGTAGGGGAGAGTCGGCGGCGGAGTGGCGCGCACCTGATCCCGCTTCCGCACCCTGCGGACGTTTTCAAAGTAGTGGACGGCGGCGACCTTGATGCCCACGTCGCGCCCGCACCGTTCGCTCAGGTACCACTTGTGCTCCAGTATCTGAAGCCAGACTTCCCGCGCCTCCCCGCGCGGGGGGTTCGCTCCGGAGAGCGATCCGTGCCCCCATCTTTCACTATCCGTTCCAATGACATGGCCTAACTCAGGCAAGCTCGACATTTTTACCCCCTTGTGATGCCCTCCGGCACGTTTCGACGAAAGGAGTATGATGAATCCTAGTTCGCGTGGAGGTTACGAACAGGTAGAGATATAGTCACGGTTATCGAAAGCCGGAGAGGCAATCCCGTGTCGGGCGTCAATATGGTTTGAGGATTGTCGGCCGGGAGAGCCGGGGCGCGCCCCGCATTGTCAGGCCGCCGGCCGAAAAAAGGGCGCGCGGGCACAAGTCGATGACGCGTTGTCACCCGGAGCGGCGCGAACGCATAGGAACAGGTAGGGCGTTAAAATCAGTAGCTTGATAAAGGCACGGCTGTTATGATTGGCCGCCGCCCCCATAATTGCAGTTAATCGATTCCCTGAAGCCGGGCGGCCGTCCGCCGTATGAACAATATTCTGATTGTCGATGATTCGCCGACCATGCGACGGATGGTCATGGCCTCGCTGCGCGGTCTGCCCGGCGTCAGCTTCGGCGAGGCGAGTAGCGGGCTGGAAGCTATCGAGCGTTTGGGCTTGGCGCCCGTAGACCTGATGATTCTCGACTTAAACATGCCGGACATGCACGGCATCGAGGTATTGGATTTCCTGCGTCGCCATCAGGCTTACAGCCGCATCCCCGTGATCGTCCTCACGACCAGAGGCGACGAGGCGAGCCGCGCAGACGCGCTGGCCGCCGGAGCTTCTCTCTACCTGACCAAGCCGTTCGGGCCGCAGGAACTCTCGGCGCAGGCGCGCGCCTTGCTAAATTCTCAGCCGGAGAGCGCCTAGTGTCTGACCCCAACCCCGACGGCAACAGCGAGTTTTTCGCGCAATTCCTCGACGATTATTTCGCCGAATGCGACGAGCACCTGACGCTCATCCGGCGTCACCTGCTGGAACTGGAAGGGGAGGTGGGGCGACCCGGCATCGACCCGTCCATACTCGACGAGTTGTTCCGTAGTTTCCACACGCTCAAGGGCATTTCAGGCATGGTCGGTCTGGGCGAGGCCGAACAACTCGCCCACCATATGGAGAGTTACCTGCGTGCGTTACGGCAAAGGGACGTGCCGTTAGGCGGGGCGGGCGTAGAGGCGTTGATGTCGGGCACGACGGTGCTTGAGCAGGTTATCGCCGCCTTCCGCAAAAAGGAACCCGCGCCCGGAATCGATGCGACCGTCGCGCGCCTGCACGCACTCGTCTCCGAGCCTGCGCCGGGCATTGCCGACGCCGCTGAAGCCGCAAGTAAATCGTCAGGGACGAGCCTCACCCGGCCACCCGCCGACGAGTCCGTCCCGGTAAACATACGTAAATGGCGATTCGAGTTCGTGCCGACGCCAGCCCTTTCCGAGCGAGGCGTCAACGTCAACAGCATCCGCGCCCGTCTGCAAGAGATGGGGGAGTTGCTGCGAGCCACGCCGCACGTCAAGGAACAGGGCGGGATTCTGTTCGAATTTATCGTCGCCACCGGGGCGGAAGAATCCGCCTTCGCCGGCTGGCGGGAAGATAACCTGACTTACACACTCTTCGCGGAAACCGTTGCGGATGAGACGCCCCGGACGCCGCCCGTGGAGTCGCCCGATTTCGAGAAGCGGGGGGCGGATGACGCTGCCCCGACCTTGCCCGCGTCGGAAGCGTCGATGCTTTCTCCGGCCAACTTCGTGCGGGTCGATCTGGCGCGTCTGGACGAACTCATGCGCTTCATCGGTGAGTTGGTCACGAGCCGCGCCAGTCTGGACGATGCCCTGAAGGGGTTGCAGCGGGCGGTCGCTCCCGCCGAGTGGCGGGCGTTGCAGGAGACGAATCTGGCGATGGCTCGCGGGTTGCGCGACCTGCGCGAGGGCGTCATGCGCGTGCGGATGGTACAGGTGGGGGAAATCTTCGAGCGCATGAAGTTTGTCGTGCGCGATCTGGCGCGTCAGAGCGGCAAGGAGATCAAGCTCGAATTGCTCGGACAGGGGACGGAGATAGACAAGTTCCTCGTCGAGCGTATGATGGATCCGCTCCTGCATCTCGTGCGCAATGCCGTCAGCCACGGGCTGGAGACGGTGGAGGAGCGCGTCGCGCAAGGGAAGCCGCCGGAGGGCGCGATCACTTTGCGCGCCGCCACCGCGGGCGATAACGTGCTGATCGAGATCGCGGACGACGGGCGCGGCATCGACGCGGAACGCGTCGCACAGCGCGCCCGCGCGCGCGGCTTGATCGATGCGGAGGCCAAACTTGACGAGGCGTTGTTATTGAAATTAATTTGCACGCCGGGTTTTTCGACGCGCGACGAGGCGGATCGCGCCAGCGGGCGCGGGGTCGGGATGGACGTGGTCAACAGCACCATCGAGGAACTCGGCGGCGCCCTGACGCTCACGACGGAGAAGCATCGCGGCACGCACTTCAGGATCGGGTTGCCCCTCACGCTCGCCATTGCCGACGCGCTCATCGGCAGCGCGGGCGGCCAAAGATTCGCCCTCCCACAGTCGTCGGTGCGCGAGGTCTTGGAAGTGGAGACGGCGTCGGTCAGGGTCTTGGAGAACAACGAGATAATTCCGTACCGCGGCGGGGTGCTGCCGCTGGTGCGACTGTCGCGGCTGTTCGGGCTGGGAGAGAAAGCGGGACGGGCATTCCACGTCTTCGTGATCGGCAGCGGGGCGCATGGGTTAGGGTTGGCGGTTGACCACGTCATCGGGCTGAGGGAGATCGTGGTGCGCGGCATGAACGATCCTCTGGTGAAGGTTCCCGGCATCGCGGGCGCGACCGACCTCGGAGACGGGCGTCTCGTGCTCATCCTCGACGTGGCCGCTCTGAAGCAGTCCGCGCCCGGCGGCGGAGGACTTGCGGCCGGAGGCGGGCGGCGACACGCGCGGCGCGAAAGAGTGTGAGACGGCGTGAGACGGCTCCCGCCCGTCGGCCGCGGGGCAAGTGACTTGAACAACCATGTCGAATATTCAGAACGACACAGAACCCTTCGTCCTCTTCGAACTGGCCGGAACCACTTACGGCGTTCGCAGCCGGTTTGTGCAGCAGGTGGAACTGATCGGGCATATCACGCCGGTGCCGAACGCGCTCCCGGCCGTCGAGGGCGTCGTGCTCGCGCGCGGGCAGGTCATCCCGGCTCTCAACCTGCGGGTGCGCTTCGGCTTTGAGACGGTTCCTTACGACCTGCGTTCTCGCCTGATAGTCATCAGCCGCGGCGCGCGCACGCTCGGCCTGATCGTGGACGCGTCCCGTGAGTTTCTCCACATCCCTCAGGCAGCCATCGAGCCGCCGCCGGAAGCGATCACCGGATTGAGCGGGAAGTATCTGGAAGGCATCGCTACGATGAAGGAGCGGATGATTCTAATTCTCGATCTCGACGAGGTGATCGATCTCGGCGAGCAGCAGTTGGCGGGAGCCGATGAGCCGGAACCCGCTTGATGTTGAGCGCTGTAGTTGAAGGCGCGGAAATGGCCGGACATGTTAAGTTGACGCCCTGAATTTGACGACCGCGGACAGGAGACGGACATGGCAACACAGATGAATAACGCGCCGGGCGGGCGCAGCGAGATGAGCGGCGGGCGCGTGCGCGAACAGGCGGGGCAGGTTGCGCACGCGGCGCATGAGATTGCGCGGATCGCGGACGAAACCTCGGCAGGGGCGGGCGAGCAATTACGCTCGCTCGATGCGGCCGCCAGTCTCGCCAACGAGATGACGGCCTCGCTCGGCGAGACGACCACACAGGCCGAGTCGATTGCGACTTCGACCGAAGAACTCGTTTCGTCGGTCAACGAAATGGCGGCCTCAATCGAGCAAGTCAGCGCGAACGCGTCAGGCCTCGCCGCCTCGGTCAACGAGACCGCCGCCGCCATCGAGCAGACCGCTCGCTCCATCGAGAGCGTCAACGCCAGCACGCAGGAGATGGCGACATCGGCCGAAGAGGTGACGGGCGCGATGAACGAAATCGCCGCCTCCATCAAAAGCGTCAGCGACGATACGGAAGCGCTCTCCGGGTCGGTCAACGAAACAGCCGTCAGCATCGAGGAGATGTCGCGGTCGATAGAAAGTCTCGCGGTAAACGCCGACGAGCTGAATGTGTCCGCCGAGCAGACGGCCTCGTCCATCAACGAGATGGCCGCCTCCATCGAAGAGGTCTCGGCGATGTCTGAAAATCTCGCCTCGACGGTCGAAGAAGTCTCAACCTCGATGGAGGAGATGGCGCGTTCTATTCAGGGGGTCGCGCAGAATACCGAAAACATCACCGAGGCGGCGATGGGAGCCGCGACGAGCGCCACGGAGATGGATCGTTCGTTGCGCTCGGTGGCCGCGATGACCAAGAACGCCGAAGAGATCGCCGGCCGCGTGTCGCGCGAGGCGGAGTTGGGCGGCGCGGCGGCGCAGAAATCGATCCAGGGTCTGGGTCGCGTCCGCACCTCCATGGAGCAATCGGCGGTTGTGATCCGTGAAATGGGCAAACGCTCAAACGAGATCGGCGGCATCGTCAACACCATCAACGTCATTTCCGAACGCACGAACATGCTTTCGCTAAACGCCTCAATCGAAGCGGCGCGCGCAGGGGAAGCAGGACGCGGCTTTGCCGTCGTCGCCGAGGAGATTCGCAACCTCGCCGACCGCTCGGCGCAGGCGACCGCCGACATCGCCGCCATCATCAAGGCCTTGCAGGATGTGGTGCAGGAAGCGGTCGCGGCGTCGGCCGAAGGGGTGCGGATCGCGGACGAAAGCGGTCGCCTCGCCGAGGAGGGGTCGGAAGGGCTGCAAAGAATCCTCTCCGGCATCAACGAGACAGCCCAGATCGCCGGCCAGATAGCGCGAGCCACCGACGAACAACTGAACGCAGGCCAGCACGTCGTGAAGGCGGTGGAGACCACGGCGACGCAGGCTAAACAGGCCGCCGTCGCCACGGCCGAGCAGGCCAAAGCCGCTCAGGAGATCGTCAGGGCGGGGGTGCATATGCGCAAGACCGCGAAGGAAGTGAGTCAGGCGATGGGCGAGCAGGGGCGTGCCGCGCGAGAGATCATCAAGGCCGCGCAAGGGACGACCACGGTGGCCGCGCAGGTGCGCAAAGCCTCCGGCGAGCAGGCCGCGGCGGTCAAGCAGGTGGCGCAGGCCGTCGAATCGATGCGGCGCGGGGCGGCCACCACCTCACGCGCTCTTGAGGAGCAGGCCACGGCGGGCGGACAGGTGTCCAAAGAGTCGGAGCGGCTGGCGCGCGTCGTCTCCGGCGTCAGCCGCGCCATGGGAGAACAGGCGACCGCGGCCGCACAGATCACCACGGCCGCGCAGGACATGCGACAGCAATCCGAGCAGGTCGCCAAGGCCATGAATGAGCAAGCCCGCGCCGCCCGCGATATGACCACCGCCACCCGGAGCATCTCCAAAGAGATCAATCTCATCACGCGCTCGAACCGCCAGCACTTGACCTCCTCGGAACAAATCATCGGGGTGCTGACCGACATCCGCCAAATCACCGAGCGCAACGCGCAAGGAGTCGAAGCCACGCTGTTGAGCGCGGCCGGCTTGATCGAGGGGGCGGAACATCTCGTCGCATTCGCGGACGGCGCGACCCCCGATCAGCCCGCCGGAAACGGCGCGCGTCGCCCCGGCCCGGCATCGCGTCCGAACGGGAAACCGCGACGCATGAAGCGGACAAAGTCGCCCGGCGAAGCCGCCGGAACGGGCGCGACAACGGGCGCGACGGACGAACCGGACGACGGGCAGTAAAGAAATTTTCGGCGACCGGACAAGCGCAAATACGGCTATGGCAGTTGGTGCGAACGGAGATGGGGAACCTGACTTCTTCAGATAATTCAATCGGCGTATTTACCACCGACGCGAGCCTCGTCATTCAAATCTGGGACGCAGCCCTCGTGCGCCTGACCCGTATCCCCGCCGACGCGGCCTGCGGAAAACCGCTCGGCGTGCTGCTCCCCCACCTCGAAGAGAGCCGTCTGCTCGCGCGTTTCCGGCTGGTGATAGACGAGGGCACGGTGGAAGTGCTCGCGCCCGCCTTCCATCACTACTTGATTCCGTGTCCTCCGCTCTCCCCCTCGAAATATTTCGAACGGATGCGGCAGCGCGTCACCATCGCGCCGCTGCGCGAGGGAGACAGAACGGTCGGCACGCTCGTCACGGTCGAAGACGTGACGGCGCGCATCGAACGCGAGCGCGAACTCTCCGCGCAACTCGCACACGCCGACGAAGGCGCGCGCCTCGACGCAGCCGGCGCGCTGGCGGGCGACGAATCGCTCGAACCCGCCCGCCCGCTCTTAGGGGCGCTGGAAGATAAGAGCTGGCGCGTGCGGCGCGTGGCCGTGGAAGGGTTGGCGCGCCGCGCCGCGCCGGATGCCATCGCCGCGCTCCTCGCTTCGGTGCGCGAGAACCATCACAATCTGAGTCTCCTCAACAGCGCGCTTCAGGTGCTCGCGATGAGCGACGTGGACACGCTCTCGCCGCTCGTCGAGTTTTTGCGGGACGGAGATGCCGACCTGCGCATCCAGGCCGCGCTCGCCCTCGGAGAGCAGCGCGACGGACGCGCCGCTCCCGCACTCCTCGACGCGCTCGGCGACGCGGACATCAACGTGCGTTATCACGCCATCGAAGCCCTCGGTAAGCTGCGCGCGGTCGAGGCCGTCGATGCGCTCGCGGGTATCGTCGAGACGCGCGATTTCTTTCTGGCCTTCCCCGCGCTCGATGCGTTGACGCGCATCGGCGAGGCGAGCGTCGCGCCGCGCATCGCGCCCCTGCTGGAAGACGAGCTTCTGTGCGAGGCCGCCGTGGGCGCGCTGGGGCGTCTCGGTGGCGAGGAAGCCGTCGCGCCGCTCGCCGCGCTGCTGAACACGCCGAACGCGCCCACGCAGGCCGTCGCACACGCGCTCGCCGCGTTGCATGATCGCTACGCGAAACTGTACGGGGAAGGAGCGCACGTCGCCGATTTGAGCCGCGACGCAATCGATCCGACAGGCGCACAGAACTTACTCGCCGCTCTCAATGAGTCGAATCCGACCGAACTGCGTCCGCTCGCGTTGGTCGTCGGGTGGTTGGAAGGAACTGCGGTTGAACGCGCTCTGACCCGCCTGCTCGGACAGGCGGACGCGCGCGGCGAGATCGTCGAGGCTTTAGTCCGACACGGCGCGCGCGTCACGGATTTACTGGTCGAACAATTGGCATCGGAAGACCTCGAAATCAGAAAATCCGCGGTCGTCGCCCTCGGCCGAATAGGGGACGCGCGCGCCGCGCCCGCGCTCATCAATGCTCTCGACGAGGATGCGGAGCTAACCATCGCCACCGCGCACGCGCTCGCGCAGATCGGCGACCGGCGCGCTTTCGATCCGCTACTCGCTCTCGTCGGGGATCGAAGCGCGGCGGTCAGGCAGGCCGTCATCGGCGCGCTGAATTCGCTCGGCTCGCCGGGAATGGCGGGGCGGGTGTTGCCCCTCCTCAACGATTCAGACCCGAACGTGCGCGAATCGGCGGTTAAGATAGCCGGTTACTTCGGCTACCCCGAATGCGCGGATTTATTGTTGGAACGATGCGGCGACGACGACGAGCGCGTGCGCCGCGCGGCAATCGAGCACCTGCCCTTTCTTGAAGACGAGCGCGCGTCCGCAACGCTCGTTCGCGCGTTGCGAAGCGAAACGCCGAAGGTGCGCGCGGCGGCGGCGGCCGCGATGGCGCAGGTCGAGGACGCGGAGGTCGCGGCGCATTTGTTGGACGCGCTCGCGGACGAAGACTCGTGGGTGCGATATTTCGCCGCCCGTTCGCTAGGCCGACGGAAGCTCGCGGAAGGCACGGACGCGCTGGCAAAACTGGCGCGTGCGGATAAAGCAAATCACGTCCGCATCGCGGCCGTCGAAGCGCTCGGGCACATCGGCGGGGAGACGGCCGCCCTGTCGGTAGCTCCTCTCGTCGAGTCGGACGAACCTGATTTGGTGCGGGCAGCCGTGGCCGCGCTCGGCAGAATAGAGCACCCCGGCGCGCAACAGCCGCTTCTGGAAGCCCTTCTTTCGCCGGACGCCGACATCAGGGCGGCGGTCGTTCATTCACTCTCGGAGCGCGGCGGCGCGGAGGCGGTGGAACATTTGCGACGCGTGGCCGCGACGGACGCCGAATCGCGGGTCTTCGAGGCGGCGATTGACGCGCTCAAACGTGCGGGGACGCCGGAAGCGATAGCCGGTCTGGTGTCGCTCACGGCAGACGCGCCGCGCCGGGAACAGGCCGTGGCCGCGCTCGCGCAGACGAAAGAAGAACTGCTCGGCGAGGTCGCGCGCGGACTTTTGCCGCGGCAGTCGGTCGCGGTGCGGCGCGCCGTCGTCGAGGCGTTGGGGCGGGCTAAAAGTCAGCGCGCCTCTGAGTTGTTAAGCAGGGCGTCCGACGACTCGGACTCTTCCGTGCGCGGGGCGGCGGAAGAGTATCTGAGGTCGGCCTTCGGCGGGCGGCCGGAAAGATTTTAGCTGAGGGCGAAACGCTCGGAGGCCGGTGGCCGCGAGTTGATGCACAATGGGTTTCAAAAGCGGGAATTTAGGCGTTACGGGCGGCGTTGACAAGTTGTTGCGCGACCTCATACACGAGCGCACGGGGGTGTTTTTCGGCGACGGGAAAGGCGACCTGTTGGCGGATAAATTGTCGCCGCTGGTGATCGAGCGCGGGTTCGCGTCGCTGCTGGATTATTACTACCTGCTGAAATACGACGAGGCGGCTCAGGATGAATGGATGGCCGTGATGGACGCGCTGTCCGTGCCCGAAACCTACTTCTGGCGCGAGATGGATCAGATACGCGCGCTGGTCGAGACAATCGTGCCGCGTTGGTTCGCCGCGCGCGGCGCGGGGTCGCTGAAGATTTGGAGCGCGGCGTGCGCGACCGGAGAGGAGCCGTTGACCATCGCGATGGCGCTGGCGGAGGCCGGTTGGCTGGGGCGGGTTCCGATTGAAATCCACGCCAGCGACGCCAGCGCGTCGGCCATCGAAAAAGCGCGGCGCGGGATTTATCGCGAACGGGCGTTTCGCAACTTGTCGCCGGAGTTGCGCGCCAAATATTTCACGCAAGCGGGCGCGACACAAACGTGGCGCATTGATGCTAGGTTGCACGGCGCGGTCGAGTGGAAAGTCGCTAACTTGATGGTCGAACCGGAGATCGCCTCTTTAGCGACGGCGAATGTTATTTTTTGCCGCAACGTATTCATCTATTTCTCCGATCAGACCATCGGCAGAACCGTGCGCTCGTTCGCCGCGCACATCCGGCCGCCCGGTTATTTATTCATTGCCGCTTCGGAATCACTGCTCAGGCTGTCGGCGGATTTCGACTTGCAAGAGATCGGCGACGCATTCGTCTACGTGAAGCGGCCGGGCGCGGATTAACAATCGCCTCCCGCTTCGAGGGCTATGATGGATCGAGTTTTAAAAGTGCTGGTGGTGGATGATTCCGCATACGTGCGGAAAGTCGTCAAGCAGATGCTTTCCCGCAGCCCGTTCCTCGAAGTGGTCGGGGCGGCGCGCGACGGCAGGGAAGCTCTGGAGATGGTGGCGCAACTCGAACCCGATGTGGTCACCTGTGATCTCAACATGCCTGAGTTGGACGGGGTGGGGTTCGTGCGCGAACAGATGGGACGACGCCCCCTGCCGATCATCATCATGAGCATCGCCAACGAGGCGGGCGAGGCCGCCCTTACCGCGCTCGACGCCGGGGCGGTCGATTTCGTGCAGAAGCCGACAGCCCTCGCGACCGAGAAAATTTTTGAAGTGAGCGACGAGTTGATCGAGAAGGTCAAAGCCGCGGCGAGCATCCCCATGGGGCGTCTCAACGTCCCGGCGCCGGTCGCCGGTGAAGGAACGTCGCTTCCGGCAAACACGGTCGCGGGCAAAGCGTTGGTCGACCTCGTGGTCATCGGAATTTCTACCGGCGGCCCGCAGGCCTTGAAACAGTTGATCCCTCAGTTGCCTTCGGATTTCCCCGTCCCGGTCGCGATGGTGATGCACATGCCCGTCGGATACACTGACATGTACGCGCGCAGGCTGGACGAGCGTTCTGCGCTGGAGGTGCGCGAGGCGCGCGAAGGCGATGCGTTGCGCGCGGGCTTGGCGTTGCTCGCGCCGGGAGGGCGGCATCTGACTTTTCGCCGTCAGGAGGGCGGGGCGGTGGTCGCCCATCTGGATTCGAGACCTTTCGAGATGCCGCACCGGCCGTCGGTGGACGTACTCTTCCAGTCCGCGGCGGAGATTTACGGGCGGAGAGTTCTGGCGGTGGTGATGACGGGGATGGGTTCCGACGGTCGTGCGGGTGCGGCGTGGGTCAAAGCCCAGGGCGGCCTCGTCTACACCGAAGACGAAGAAACCTGCGTGGTGTACGGCATGCCTTCATCCGTGGTGGAAGCCGGTTTGAGCGACAGGAGCGTGCGGCTCGACCGGATGGCGGAGGCGATACGGGAGGCGGTATGAACGAAAAAATAATGGTGGTGGACGATTCGGCCTTATCCCGCCGAACTCTGCGACGCATTCTCGAAACAGCCGGGTACAGGGTCGTCGAGGCGGAAGAAGGCATGACCGCGCTGGAACTTTATTTTGTCGAGAAGCCCGATCTGGTATTCCTCGATCTGGTGATGAAGGGAATGGACGGCCTGGACGTACTAGCCAAGCTGCGCGAGATGGACGCCGGGGCGCGCGTCATCGTTGCCAGCGCGGACATCCAGCGTTCCACGCGGGCGATGGTCGAAGAGGGGGGCGCCAGCGCCTTCATCAACAAACCGTTCGGCGCGGAAAACGTGCTCGGCGCGGTTACTTCGGTTCTGGGAGGGAAGTAAAAATATGGAATTGTCTGAACGCCAGCGCGATGCGCTTTCGGAATTGATCAACATCGCCTTCTCACGCACCGGCTCCGCGCTCTCCGAACTGACCGGGCAGAGAGTCATTCTCAATGCGCCGGAGGTATCCGTGCATCCGACGGCCGAGTTGCCGGGCGCGCTCGCCAAATTCATTCCCGGCGAAATCGCCTCCATCCA
>DASQNL010000548.1:0-16071 GCA_035644995.1 Pyrinomonadaceae bacterium
GGCCGACGACGAATGGGTGCGGGTGGTCGAATACGTGCGCTCGCTGCGTTAGGCTGATCGCCGCGCGGCAAGAGCCGCGGCGCGAGCCGGTTGACACATGCGAAGCAGCCCCGTCAGGGGCGGGAGGGTTTCAACTCTGAACGCCTCCCGCCCCTGACGGGGCTGCTCTCTTTTGCGGTGCGCCCCCGCGCGCGTCGCGCGCTCACGTCTCGGCGTCGGCCTTAACTTCTTCCAGATTGTGCCGCTTGATCATTCGTTGCAGCGTGCTGCGGTCGATGCCGAGAATGCGCGCGGCGGCCTGCTTGTTGCCGTGCGTGCGCGCGAGCACGCGCTGTATGTGGCGGCATTCGAGTTCGGAGAGCGAGAACAACTCGGCATCGCCTTCGCCCGCGCAAGGTTCTTCCCCCGGCGCGTTTGTGGCCGCCGCCCCCGCTTCTCCTCCCGGCGACGACGACGGCCGCGCCGCGCCGGTCGAACTGCTGATGCGTTCCGGCAAATCTTCGGGGCGGACGATCTCGTCGCAGAGCGCGGTCGCGCGCACGATGGCGTTCTCCAGTTCGCGGATGTTCCCCGGCCAATTGTAATTTTCCAGAATGCGAACGGCGTCGGGCGAGAAACTGACGGCGCGCTGCCCGGCGCGCTTCGACCGCTCGGCGAAGCGGCGCGCCAGCGGCATGATGTCTTCACTGCGCGCGCGCAGCGGGGGCAGGTGCAGCGTCACGGCGTTCAGCCGGTAGAGCAAGTCTTGCCGGAAAGTTCCCTCGCGCATCTCGCGCTCAATATCGCGGTTGGTGGCGGCGATCACGCGCACGTCAACTTGCAGCGTGTGGTTCGAGCCGACGCGCCTGATCTCGCCCTCCTGCAAGGCGCGCAGCAGCTTCACCTGAAAGGCGGGCGTCGTCTCCGTGATCTCGTCGAGGAAGATCGTGCCGAGGTGCGCCTCCTGCCACAGCCCGCGCCGGTCAATCGTCGCGCCCGTGAACGACCCGCGCACGTGGCCGAACAGTTCCGACTCGATCAACTCCGACGGGATCGCGCCGCAGTTGACGGCGACGAAGGCCTGCCCGGCGCGCTGGCTGCGGCGGTGGATGGCGCGCGCCACCACCTCTTTGCCCGTGCCCGACTCGCCCGTCACGAGCACCGGCAGGTTCGTCCCGGCCACGCGCCCCACGAGCTTCATCGTCTCGACGAAGGCCGCGCTTTGCCCGACCAGATCGATGTCCGAAGTGTAGACGGGCGGCACGAGGTCGCCGGTCGTCTGCTGGCGCGCGCGCTTCTCGATGCCGCCCCTGACCGCCTGCGAGATGGCGAGCACCTCGTCGTTGTCGAAGGGCTTCATCAAGTAGTCGTATGCGCCGGAGGAGACGGCGTCGAGCGCGCCGACGGCCGACCCGTGCCCGGTCATCAAGACGATCTGCGCCTGCGGCTGCTCCTCGGTGAAGCGGCGCAGCACGGCGAAGCCGTCGTGGCCGCCGTCGCCGCTGAGTTTCACGTCGCAGAAGACGAGCGCCCACGTCTCGCGGCTGAGCAAATCGAAAGCGTCTTCCGCCGTTTCGGCCTCGCTCACCGTCCAGCCGTTTTCGCGCAACACTTCGGCCACGTTGTCGCGGATCACGTGTTCGTCGTCGATGACCAGAGCTTTCATGTTTTCATTGATTGAGTGGGGCATGATTAATTGAAGGCGGAGGGATGAAAAATGAGGGATGAATCAGAGACCGACCCAACCCGCCGCCGCCCTCTTTTCCTCCCGCAACCTCCGTCCTCCCGCTTGACGCTTGTTTTCTAAAGACGTAATACCCCCGTCGTTTCAACCTAGCCGCCGGTGCTGCCGAAGCCGCCTTCGCCGCGCGCCGTCTCGTCGAGCGCGTCAGCCCACGCGGGCGCGGGCGTGATGATGGCTTCGACGATCAACTGCGCGACGCGCTGCCCCGCCGCGAGCGTCAATCTTTCCCGCCCGTGGTTGACGAGCGCGCACTTGATCTCGCCCCGGTAATCGCTGTCGATCACACCGGCCAGCACGTCGAGACCATGCCGGACGGCGAGACCCGAACGCGGCGCGACGCGCCCGTAAAAGCCGCGCGGGATGGCGACCGACAAACCCGTCCGCACCATTGCGCGCCCGCCCGGCTCAAGCGTCACGTCTTCGACCGAGAAGAGATCGAGTCCCGCGGCCTCAATGCTCGCCCTCACCGGCAATTGCGCCGCCGGGTGCAGTTTAAGAAATTTCAGCGCGTCGGTCATACGAAATACACAGGAGACAGAAGTAAGAAGTTGTCTGACAAGTAATTTCGTGCTTGTCCCGGAGGGACATTTGAAAATAGCCCGGTCATTTATGGCCGGGATCGTCAACGTGTTTTTTACTTGGAGTCCCGGAGGGACGGTTGAATGTTCAACACTATTCAATCGTCCCTCCGGGACTCACACATTATCTTTCAACTGATCCCCGGCACTAAAGTGCCGGGCTATTATCAATCGTCCCTGCCGGGACTTCTCAAACCGCTTCTAAGAAGTAAGACAAGTGATTTTAATGCTGACGCCTGTATTCTGGCTCCTGACTCCTCTCTTTCATGCCCGCGCTTCGTTGATCCAGATCGGTTTCGAGTTGCAGCCCGTGCCGTTGCTGCGCCACTTCGGGCACGACCAGAAATAACTGCCCGCGCTCGACGGCCCGCGCTTCACGGTCGGCGTCTCGCACTCCGGGCACGGCGGGCCGGTTTCGAACTTGACGGCGGCGGCGGCTGTTGCCGCGCCCGGCGCACGCGTCTCGTTGATCCAGACGGGCGCGGCGTTGCAGCCGCTCTTGTCGCTTTTCCAACGCGTGCAGCCCCAGAAGTAGCTCTCGTTTTTGAACGGGCCGCGCTTCACGGTGGGCGCGCCGCACTCCCGGCACGGCTCGCCCGTCTCAGGCGCGGCCTGCGCCTCTTCGAGCGCGCCCTTGTCATCGAACCAGCGCACGCCGCGACACTCCGGATAACGCACGCAGGACAGAGACGCGCGCCCGCCCTTCTCGCGCGGGGCGCGCAAGCGCATCGCCGCGCCGCACGCGTCGCACTTGGTCGTCAACATCAACTTGCGCTGCTTCGCGTTCTTCGGCGCGTCGCTGATGAAGCCGCACGCGTCGCGCCCCTCCGAACAGACGAGAAATTTTCCATTCGCGCTCACGCGTTCGACGAGGAAGCCCGCGCGCGTTTCCAACTTACATTTCGGGCAGTCAACGGCGTCTTCGGGTCGCGGCACGGCCGCCGCCGCCGCTCGCTTCGCGCTTCCCTCGCCCGCCACGGCGCGTTCCATCTCGGCCGCCGCGATCTGCCCGACGAGTTCCGTGACCATCACCTTCACTTCGCTCATGAACGCATCACGCGCGTACTCGCCGCGCGCCATCCGCGCCAACTTCTGTTCCCAACTGCCGGTCAGTTCCGCCGACTTGAGCAGTTGCGACGGCAGCAGCTTGATGACGGCGATGCCCTTCGGCGTGGCCGTCAGGGATTTCTTGTCGCGCGTGATGTACTCGCGCTTCAGGAGCGTCTCGATGACGGCGGCGCGCGTGGCGGGCGTGCCCAGCCCCGAATCCTTCATCGCCAGGCGCAACTCCTCGTCCTCCACCTTCTTCCCGGCCGTCTCCATCGCGCCGAGCAGGCTCGACTCCGAATAACGCGGCGGAGCTTTCGTCTGCTTCGCCACCGCTTCGACGTTCTTCGTCTCCACCGGCTCCTTTGCCCGAACCGGCGGCAACTCCGCGTCTTCCCCTTCGTCTTCCCCGTCCGCGCGCTTCCGGTCTTCCCGCCCCGGCGGGTCAACATCGCGCCAGCCCGCCTTGAGCACGACCGTGCCGCGCGTGATGAACCGCTCGCCCTCGACGGCCGTGGTGATCGTCGTGCGCTCAAGCTCCGCGTCCGGGTAGAAGGCCGCGAGGAAGCGGCGCGCGACGAGGTCGTAGATGCGCTTCTCGTCGGGCGCGAGCGCGTTCGGCTCGACGCGTTGCTTCGTCGGGATGACGGCGTGGTGATCCGTCACCTTCTTGTCGTCAACGTGGCGGCTCGTGAGCTTCGGCGTGCCCCGCGCGAGAATCGTCTCGATGAACTTCACGTAAGGCCCGACGCCCGCCGCTTCGACGTGGGCTTTCAATTCCTGATTGACGGCCGCGGAGAGATGGCGCGAGGAGGTGCGCGGGTAGGTGATGAACTTTTTCTCGTAGAGCGTCTGCGCGAGTTCGAGCGTGCGCGCGGCGGAGAAACTGTAGCGCGCGTTGGCGGCGCGCTGCAAGGCGGTCAGGTCGTAGAGCAGCGGCGCGCGTTCCTTCGTCGCCTTCTTCTCGACTTTTTCGACCGCGCCCGGCTTGTCTTTGACTTTGAAGACGACGGCCTCGGCCGCGTCTTTATGATCGAACCGGCTCCCCTTCTTGTCGAACCACGTGCCGCGATACGCGCCCGCCGCCGACTCGAAATCGGCGACCACCTCGTAGTAATTCGTCGGAACGAAATTCGCGATCTCCTCGTCGCGGCCGACGATGAGCGCGAGCGTCGGCGTCTGCACGCGCCCCAGCGAATAGACGCCGTCGTGCCCCGCGCCGCGCGCCTTGATGGTTTGGGCGCGCGTGGCGTTTAAGCCGACGAGCCAATCCGCCTGTTGCCTCGAGCGCGCCGAATCGCGCAAGCCCGCGTAATCCGAAGCGGGCTTGAGCCGGTTGAAACCGGCGATGATCTCGTCGCGCGTCAGAGAAGAAATCCAGAGGCGTTCGACGGGCTTCCGCGAGCGCGCGAGCGTGTAGACGAGATCGAATATTAGTTCGCCCTCGCGCCCCGCGTCGGCCGCGTTGACCACCGTCTTCACGTCGTCGCGGCCGAGCAGCGTCTTGATCACTTTGAATTGATCGAGCGTCCGCTCCGACGCGTGATACTTGAACTCTTCGGGGATGATGGGCAGCGTCTCCATCCGCCACGATTTAAACTTCGGATCGTAAACCTCCGGGTCGTCGAGTTCGACGAGGTGGCCGATGCACCACGTGATGATGTCTTCACGGCCTTCGAGGTAGCCTTCGCCGCGCCGCGTCGCGCCGAGCGCGGCCGCCACGTCGCGCCCCATCGAAGGTTTCTCGGTGATGATGAGTCTCATAGGAAAGCTGTCGGTTGTCAGTGGTCAGTTGTCAGTGGTCAGTTGTTTGTGCTGCATTAGCTGAGTCGCTAAAGATTAAATAGATCAACTACGAACAAAGAACAACTGACAACTGACCACGGACAACTGACGTTCTTCACAACCCGGCCATGTCCCACTTGCGTACCACGTCCGTGACGAGGGCGGCGATCTTGTCCGTGACTTTCAGGAAATACTCGTCGGCCTTCTTCTGGTCGAATTTCGGATAGCCCTGCCCCGGTTGATAGAGGCCGATGGAGGAGGGGAAGGGCGCGGCCGCCCACGTGCCCGGCGCGGGGTAGGCGGTGGCGAGGTCGGGCTTGTAGCGTTCGGGATGGACGAGCGTCGGGTCAATCGCCTGCACGAAGGCCGTCTCGTTCAAACCGGCGTGGCCGCCGTCTTCGCCGAAGACCTCCTTCGTCACGTCCGAGGCGTAAGACCACCAGTTGACGACGAGCGTGCGCACTTTGCGCTCGGCCGCGACTTCCGCCGCGACCGCCGTGAGCACGGCCGTCTGCCCGCCGCCGTGGCCGTTGACGATGATGATGTTGCGGAAGCCGTTCTTCGCCAAGCCCTCCAGAATTTGTTTGACGAACGGGCGATAGGCCGCCTCCGTGATCTGAAACGCGCCGGGATAGGCTTCCATGCTGCCCGTCATCCCGTAGGGCAGCACGGGCGCGATCATGGCGTTCGTGCGCTGCGCGATGCGGCGGGCGATGGCGAGCGGCGCGGTGTTGTCCGCGCCGTTGTTGACGACGCCGTGCGGTTCGAGCGTCCCCGTCGGCAAGAGCACGGTCTGGATGCGCGCGGGCACCACCTCGCGAAACTCCATCCAGTTGATGCGATCCATCTCGCGCGTCGAGACGATGTCGGCCGGTTGCTTCGCGGCCGCCGCCGTCGTTGTCGCCTGCGCGCACGCCGGAGGCGCGAGCGCGGCCGCCAGTAACAGCATGAAGATCGTCTGCGCTATTTTCATCATCCACACTCCTCGATAGATTTTCGCGCCCGTGCGACGGCCGCGCCCCGGCACGCTCTCTCGCTCTCTGAATTTTAGCCTAGCACACCGAACCATCCGTACAAATTCAACAACTCGCCGAGCGCGAACGAGACGAGATTGGCCGCCGTGATCGCGGCGAAGTCGCGCCACATGAAAGCCCGCCCCGTTTCGTCGCGCCCGCCGAACGCCGCACGGAAAAGCGCGCATTCGGCGACGGGCGCGAACGTCTCGGCCGCGACGAGATAGGCGAACCGCGTCGAACTCCCGAAGAGGAGCGGCAACACGAGCACGACGACCGGGTAAGTGCAGGCGGTCAGCCAGAGGCCGGAGAGAAATCTGCGGCGCACGGGATGGCGCGGCGCAAGGCAGAGGAGCAGCACGGGCGTCTCCAACGCGACGGTGAAGAGATAGCCGACGGGGAGAAACCACCAGAGTTGAACGACGCGCTCCTCCACCTGTTTACAACATCCGCAGCAGGAAGGGCGCTTCGGCGAGGACGTGCGCCATCGCAAGCGTGAAGTAGAGGTCGCGCGTGGTGGAATAGTCGGCGAGAAAGGCGAGCCAGAGCAGCACGACGCAGGCGGCGGCCGCAAAGAGCAGCGCGCGCAAGAGGCGCGGCCGGCCGCGTCTCGTATGACGCGCGAGCGGCAGCGAGCCGACGCGCCACGAGACGCCGCCATCGCCGCCGCGTCTCACGCCGACGAGCGGCAAGGCCAACAACCACACGCTGTAGTGAACCGTTTCGAGAAAGACGTGCGTCGAGACGAGCAAGTGGCTGGAGACGCCCCGCAAGATGTCCGACCCGGCGTGCTGCGTGATCCGCAGCGCGAGCGCGTCGCCGCCGTCGGCGAGCGCGGGAGCGTTCGAGAGTTGCCACCAGAGCAGGCCGATGCAGAGCGGCAGCGCGGCGAGGCAGAGATGATAAGCGCGTCGCCACGCGGGACGCGTGCGGCGCAGTTGGCGGTCGAGAAACCAGAGCGCGACGAGCGGGTGCAGGTAGACGAGGGCGAGACTGAACACTTGCGGCGCGAGCCAGTTTGCCCCGACGAGCGCGAAGGCGATGGCGAAACTCCAAGACCAATCGCGGCGCGGAGACTGTCGCCCACGCATCCACACGAGCGCGCCGAGCCACAAGATGAGCAGGCTGTTCCAGACGCCCACGGCCAACGTCCACTCGTCGCCGCCCCAGAGCAACGCTTGAGCGAGGAACGGCAGGGCGGCGTAGGCCGCGAGCAGAAACGCGACGCCCGCGAAGGCGACGCAAAAGAAGTTGCGCGAACGCCCCAGGCGCGCGGGCAGGCGCGCGAGAAAATAACGCAACTCGAACCAGTTGTGCGGCCCGGCGAAGAGGAAGACCGTGATGATGGAGAAACGCAGCGGCATCCAGCCCGCGAGCAACGCCGCCGCCGCGACGAACGCCAGCGAGACGAACGCGAACGGCCACGCCGACACGGCGCCGCCGCCGTCCCCGTTCGCTCCCGCCGCGCCCGACGCGGGGGGGCGCAACTCCAATCTCCCGATCTCCGCCGCGCGTTCCACTACGCTTACCGGCTCCCCGCCGCCGTCGTCGCCTTCGCGGCCGGGACGATCAACTTGAACACGTTGTGTTCCTCCACGACCTCCACCCTGACTACGCCGTTCAGGCCGGCGTCCGGCGTCGTGGCGAGTTTGAGCGAACCGGCGTCGAGCGTGCGCGGTTCGGGCGGCCGCACGTTGGCGAGAGTCTTGATGGCGAGCGCGCCGGTCGCGGCGAGGACGACGAGCGCGGCCGTCGCCGCTTGTTTAGCGGCGCGCGAACGCGTGCGCGCGAGGAAGATGCCCGCGAAGGCGAGCGACAACGAAAGGAAGACGCCCGCGATGATCGTCTGCGCCGGGCGGAGCGAATCGGCGGCGGTCGTCGCGCCGGACATCTCTTCGCGCTCCAACTCCGCGCGCAGTTGGCCGAGCATGTTTCGCGGAATTTGCAGGCGCGCCTCCGTCGCATCGCGGCGCGACTCGATCAACATGCGCGCGGCGGGCAGCGACGCGGCGCGACGAACTTTCTGCGGAGTCGGCGCGGGCGTGGGGTTGGGCGGCGGGGCAACGTCGGCAAAGGCGGGCGAGGCGAACGCGCACAGCGCGAAAGTCAGGCAGCAGAGTTTCAATTTCATGCTCGATGATCCTTTTTATAGTGAAGCGCGAATCGTCAATCGTGAAGAGAGAAAACCGATTTCTTCCATTCACGATTCACGGCTTTCAGGCGTGACCGCGCGGTCGCGTTCAAATCGGCGAGGATTCCTTGAATCGAATGGTGACGAAGCGCGGCGCATCCCGTGGACAACTGCGGAGAAAGCGGACGCGCGGGCGTTAAGATTCGCGCGGGCGTTTCCGTGGCCGCGCTCAAAGTATGGCACGGTTCGACGGTTGTCAAGATTCTCAGGCGCGCGCGCATGAGCGTCGCTCCTTCAAGTATGCCGCGTTCGGCAGGCTGGTTGCCACGTGGGCGCAAGCGTCGCAAGCGTTGGGGGCGGGCGAGGCCGGTTGCGGCGCGCGGGTCTGCGGATATATTCTCGTTCGCACCGCCGCCCCCGGCGGACAGCCCCTTCAAGCTGCATCGGCCGATTCATTTTACAGAGACACGCACCCGGCCGCCGCCGGGAGGAGAGAGCCTTGAGCCACAGGAAAGAAGCAGACCGCGACTCGCACATCAACCGGAGAAAATTTATCGGGGCAGGTTTGACGCTCGGCGTCGCCGTCGCCGCGCTATCGGAAACGGCGGAACGTCTCCCGGCGTTCGCATCCGCCGCGCCCGCGGCGAAGACCGGCGAACTCGAAGAGACGACCATCGCCGAATTGCAGGAAGGGATGCGCGGCGGGAAATGGTCTGCGCGCGAACTCGCGGAGAAGTACATCGAGCGGATCGAGCGGTTCGACCGCAAAGGCCCCGCCCTCAACTCCGTCATCGAACTCAACCCCGACGCGCTCTCGCTCGCCGCCGCGCTCGACCGCGAGCGCAAGGCCGGGCGCGTGCGCTCGCCTCTGCACGGCGTTCCCATCCTCCTCAAAGACAACATCGACACGGCCGACCGCATGCAGACCACCGCCGGTTCGCTCGCCCTCGTCGGAACGCCCGCGCCGCGCGATGCCTTCATCGTCGCGCGCCTGCGCGAGGCGGGCGCGGTTCTGTTAGGCAAGACGAACTTGAGCGAGTGGGCTAACTTTCGTTCGACTCATTCGTCGAGCGGTTGGAGCGGGCGCGGCGGGCAGACGCGCAACCCCTACGCCATTGATCGCAACCCGTGCGGTTCGAGTTCCGGTTCGGGCGTCGCCGTCGCCGCCAACTTCGCCGCCGCCGCCGTCGGCACGGAGACGGACGGCTCAATCGTCTGTCCCTCGTCGGCCAGTTCGCTCGTCGGCATCAAGCCCACGCTCGGCCTCGTCAGCCGCTCCGGCATCATCCCCATCGCCCACAGCCAGGATACGGCCGGGCCGATGGCGCGCAACCTCGCCGACGCTTGTGTCCTGCTCACAGCCCTCGCCGGCATCGACCCGCGCGACCGCGCCACGCAAAGCTCTCGCGGCAAGTCGCACGCCGACTACACGCGCTTTCTCGACGCCGCCGGACTCCGCGGGGCGCGCATCGGCGTGGCGCGCAAGTTCTTCGGCTTCAGCGACCGCGTCGATCAGCTGATGAACGATGCGATTGACGTTTTGAAGCGCGCGGGCGCAACCGTCATCGACCCGACCGACCTGCCGTCGCACGGCAAGTATGACGACTCCGAGTTTGAAGTGTTGCTCTACGAGTTCAAGGCCGACCTCAACCAATATCTGGCCGAACGCGGCGCGGGCGTGCCGCGCTCGCTCAAGGAGATTATCGAGTTCAACGAGCGCAACCGCGAGCGCGAGATGCCCTATTTCGGGCAGGAGATTTTCTTGAAAGCGCAGGCGAAAGAGCCGCTCACGAGCAAAGCCTACCTCGCCGCGCTCGCCAAAAATCACCGCCTCTCGCGCGCCGAGGGCATCGACGCCGCGATGACCAAACATCGTCTCGACGCCATCATCGCGCCCACCGGCGGGCCGCCCTGGACGACCGACCTCGTCAACGGCGATCACTTTTCGGGCGGCAGTTCCACGCCCGCCGCCGTGGCCGGCTACCCGAACATCACCGTCCCGGCCGGTTACATCTACGGTCTCCCCGTCGGCCTCTCCTTCTTCGGCCGCGCCTACAGCGAACCCGTGCTCATTCGTCTCGCCTACGCCTTCGAGCAGGCCACCAAGCACCGCCGCGCGCCGCAGTTTAGAGACACCGCCGACCTGAAGAAGGGATGAGGGATGAGGGATGAGGGATGAACAAGAAAAGCGCTCAAGCTCTTGAATGCTTCTCTTGATTCATCCCTCATCCCTCATCCCTCATCCCTCATCCTTACCCGTTCACGACCTCGCCGCCGTTCGGGTGCAGAATCTGGCCGGCCATGTACGAGCCGTCGTCGGAGGCGAGGAAGACGTAGGCGGGCGCAACTTCTTCGGGCTGCCCCGGCCGCTTCATCGGCACGTCCGCGCCGAACGTCTCAACCTTCTCCGGCGGGAAAGTGGAAGGGATGAGCGGCGTCCAGATCGGCCCCGGCGCGACGCCGTTCACACGAATGCCACGCTCCACGAGCGACTGCGAGAGCGAGCGCGTGAAGGCGACAATCGCGCCTTTGGTCGAGGAGTAGTCGAGCAGTTCGGGGCTGCCCTTGTAGGCCGTCACCGAGGTCGTGTTGATGATCGAGCCGCCCGCCTTGAGGTGCTTGAGCGCGGCCTTGACGAGATAGAACATCGAGAAGATGTTGGTGCGGAAGGTGCGCTCCAACTGCTCCGCGCTGATATTTTCGATTGTCTCTTGCGGGTGCTGTTCGGCCGCGTTGTTGACGAGCACGTCCAAACGCCCCCACTCGCTCACCACCCGTTCCACGGCCTCGCGGCAAAAGTTCTCGTCGCCCACATCGCCGTCGATCAACAAGCAGCGTCGTCCTTCCGCTTCGACGAGTCGCGCGGTTTCGCGCGCGTCATCGTGTTCGTTCAGATACATAACGCACACGTCCGCGCCCTCGCGCGCGTAGGCGATGGCGACGGCGCGGCCGATGCCGCTGTCGCCCCCCGTGATGATGGAGACTTTGCCTTCGAGTTTGCGGCTGCCGAGATGCGTCGCATCGTCGGCCACGGGGCGGGGCGTCATCTCCGCCTCGATGCCCGGCCGTTGGTCTTGCTGCTGCGACGGCATGGTCTGTTGTTTGTCCTCTTGGTCTTCTTCTGCCATGTGCTTCCTCTCCCTTTTTGCGCTCCGTTGATATTTTCCGCCGACACGAATCAGCCCCGCGCGCAGAGAGACCGAAACCCCGGCGCGCGAACACGCCGACACTCCGCACCTCGCGTCTCGGACTCCACACGCGCGCGTGACCTCGAATTCTTTAAAGCGGAAACCGGGGAGTTTAACGTAGGCGAGCGGACGGGTCTGTCCGCTGACGCACAGAGGGCGCGTGCGCGCGCGGCGCGACCCGGAGCGGTACGAACGCGTACAGACACGGGCGCGCCGCGAAGTTTAAAGTCTCAACATCCCCTGCGAGCGACGTTTAAAATCAAGTTCGGATAGGTGAACCTGTGATGAACCAGAACGAAGGATTGACGGGGACGATTTATCAGGAAATCTGTACGTGGTGCGGCGTGGTCGTGCGCCGCCTCGACACCAAAAACTCTCGCGGCATGTGTCTCAAATGCTACGCGCGCATGCTGAGCGATCACCGACGCTCCTCACCCACGTTGCCCAAAACTTTCAGGCACAGCGAACGCTAAACGCGCGATGCGCTTCCGCCCGCCCGTACGGAAGCGCATCGCGCTCATGCTTCACACAGAGAGACGCGCGCCGGGTCGGGCGGCGCGCTAAAGACGTTAGCGCGCGACCCGGCTCCGGCTGCATCGAGTCGGGCGTTCGTCTCGCGCTCACCTTCCGCGCGTCAATCTCTCCGCGTTAATCTTCGGGCAAAGTCCACGTCTGCCCCACCTCGGTCAACGCCACGCGCCAGCGTTCGCGCCCGGCGACGGCGAGCAGACGCTCGACGGGTTCGCCGACCGGCTCGCGGCTCAAACGAAAAGTCGAGTGATGCATGGGCAGGAGGTAGGTCGCGCCCATTTCGCGCGCCATCCGCCAGGATTGTTCGGGGTTGGCGTGCGCGTGGATGTAAGGGTCGTATGCGCCAATCGGCATCATCGCCAGCACGACGCGCGCGCGTTCCCTCAGACGCGCGAATGCGCGCGTGTCCGCCGTGTCGCCGCCGAAGACTATCGCGCGCCCGTTCTTCTCGATCAGGAAACCGCCGTAGCCGCGATGGCTGTCCGTTAGTTTGCGCGCGCCCCAATGGCTCACCTCGATTGACTCGATGCGCGCGCCGTCCACCTCGACCGACTCGCCCCACGTCAACTCGTCCACGCGCCGGAAGCGACGCACGAGATCGCCGTTGCCGCGCTGCACGACGGCGCGCAAACGGCGCGGCAGGCGCGCGAGCGTGCCCTTGTCGCAGTGATCCATGTGCGCGTGCGAGACGAGCACGGCGTCGAGCGCGGGCAACTCGCGCGCCGCGAGCGCGGGCTGCACGAGACGGCGCGGCCCGACCGTCAAGAGGCCGGGCACGCGCACGCCGACGCGCTCCCTGAGAGCCGGGTCGGTCACGAGCCACGTCCCGTAAAAATTGATGAGCGTCGTGGCATGGCCGAGCCACGCGACCGTCAGGCGGTCGTCGCGCCACTCGGCCGGGCGCGGGCGGTGCGGCGCGGGCGCAACCCCGCCCCGCCTCTCCCGCAAACGCTCCTCCACGAAACGCCGCCCGAAACGCCTCGCGAACCCCGCGTATGTTCTTAAATTACCGGCTGTCGTTTTCATAAATAATTAGATGCGGCAAGTCGGTCGGTCGTCAGTTGTCAGTTGTCAGTTGATAGTCGTCAGTCGTCGGTCGCAGTTCTTTTACCTCCGGCATAAGCTGACACATTTCAACTCCCGTCCCGCCGCCCGTGAACCACGAACAACTGACAACTGACAACTGACTACCGACAATTTCTTACCTTTCGCCGTCGTGTTGTATGCTCAGGACACGTGATCTCTCCCGGTTATTTTGGGTTGGATGTGCGCCGCCGTTCGAGTTTGTTCACGTTTCGTTTGACGGCGGCCTACTTTTTTATGACGACACGCGCCCGCCGGCGGGCGCGCCGATAAAAACATTCTTGCCAGACGAGCATTCGACATTGACGGCATGGCTGCCCGATTTCATCTACACGGGCGGGCGATTTGAAAGCGGCCTCGCCCTCGTCTCGGACGGCGCGGGTCGCATCACACAACTCGCGCGCGATGACGACGAGGCTCTCGCGGCGCGCGTCGTGCGCCTCAAGGGCCGCGCCCTGCTGCCCGGCCTCGTCAACGCCCACTCGCACGCCTTCCAGCGCGTCATCCGCGGGCGCACCGAACGTCGCTCCGCCGCGCACGATTCCTTCTGGACGTGGCGCGAGATGATGTATGCGGCCGCCGCGCGCCTCACTCCCGAAGACACTTACGACGCCTCGCGCATGGCTTTTCTCGAAATGGCCGCGAGCGGCATCACGGCCGTCGGCGAGTTTCATTACCTGCATCACGCCCCCGGAGGCGTGCGCTACGCGGACGAGAACGAGTTGGCGAAGCAAGTCGTCCGCGCCGCCGCGGACGTTGGCATCCGCATCGCGCTCCTGCGCGTCGCCTACGCGCGCGCGGGCTGGAACAAGCCGCCCGACGAGCGGCAGGCGCGCTTCATCGAACCTGACCCCGACACGTTTCTCAAACAGACCGAAACTCTCACCGGCGATCTCGCACGCGGCGCGCCCGCCGACGCCGACGCGCGAGCACGCCCGGTGGCCGGGGAGGCGGAAGGCGCGCCGCGCGCGTGGGTCGGCGTCGCGCCGCACAGCGTGCGCGCCGTGCCGCTCGATTACCTGCGCGAGGTGTGCGCGTTCGCCGCCGCGCACGCGATGCCCGTCCACATGCACGTCGCCGAGCAGCCCGCCGAGGTCGCCGCCTGCCTGGAGGAACACGGGCGCACGCCGGTCGCGCTGCTCGCCGGTGAAGGCTTGCTCGATGAACGCTTCACCGCCGTCCACGGCATCCACGTCACGCCGGAAGAAGCGCGCTCGCTCGCCGCCGCCCGCGCGCACGTCTGCGCCTGCCCCACGACCGAACGCAACCTGGGCGACGGCATCGTGCCCGCCGACCTGCTGCTCGGCGCGGGCGTCCGCGTCTCGCTCGGCACGGACAGCCACACGCAGATCGATCTCCTCGAAGACGCGCGCGAACTCGAATATCACCTCCGCCTGCAAAAACTCCAACGCGCCGTGCTCGCGCCCGAAGCGAACGCGCCCTCCGCCGGAACTTCCCCCACGGCACACGACGAAACCGACAGCCTCGCTCCGCTCGCCGCTCGCCTTTTCGACTGCGCCACCGTGAACGGCGCAAACGGCATCGGCGCAAACGGCGGCGCGCTCGAAGTCGGCCGCCCCGCGGATTTCTTCACCGTCTCTCTCGACGACCCTTCTATCGCCGGAGCGGGAACGGACGCGCTGCTGCCCGCCGTCGTCTTCTCGCTCGCGCGCACCGCCATGCGCGACGTGGTCGTCGGCGGCCGACGCATCGTCGAAGATGGACAGCACCCGGCGCAAGATGGGATCATCGAACGCTTCACAAATTTACAGCGCAGGCTCTGGCGATAAACGCTCCGCGCGCGAACCTCGCAAAGTCAGGGGTCACGCGATGACTAATGAAGGAAGATGGGGCGATATATTTGAACGCGCCGCCGGGACTGTCGGAAAGGATTTATGAATGTTGCCGAGACGTTAGCGGAGTTAGTTGCCATCGACTCCGTTTCTTCCCGCTCGAACTTGGAAATTATCAGGTTTCTCGCCGCGCGCGTCGAAGCCGCGGGGATGTGCGCGCGCATGTTTCCATACGCTGACGCCGCGGGAGTGAAGAAGTTCAACCTCGTCTGCGTGCCGCCAAGCGTGAACGCGGACAAGATGGAAGTGGAACTCGCGCTCGTCGGGCATACGGATACGGTGCCTTACGACCGGGCGTGGACGGACGCGCTGACGCTGACGGAGCGCGAGGGTAAACTTTACGGGCGCGGCTCGTGCGACACGAAAGGGTTTATCGCCGCCGCGCTCGCGGCGACGGGGCGGTTCGAGTTGGCGAAGCTACGGCGGCCGCTCGCGCTCGTCTTCACGGCGGACGAAGAGGTCGGGTGCCTCGGCGCGAAACGGCTCGCGGAGTCAGGCGCGCTCGCGGCGCGCCACGCCATCGTGGGCGAGCCGACTTCGCTGCAACCGATGCGCGCGGGGAAAGGTTATTGTTTGGCGGAAGTGCGTGTCGGCGGGCGCGAGGGGCACAGCGCATACCCGGCGCTCGGCGCGTCGGCCATCTTTCGCGCGGCGCGGCTCATCGCGCGCATCGAGCGCACGGCCGAGACGCTACAGGCCGCGCGGCACGCCGCGTTCGAGCCGCCTTACACGACGCTCAACGTCGGCGTGATCAGGGGCGGCACGGCCAAAAACATCATCGCGGGCGAATGCCGCTTCACCCTCGAATGGCGACCCGTCCCCGGTCAGGCAGCCATGCACGCCGTTGAACTCATCCAAGCCGAGGTTGAAAGTTTGCGCGCCGCCGAACCGGACTTCGATTGCGACATCGAGATTTTGCGACTGGACGAGGCCATGGAGACGCGCGCGGATGCGCCGCTCGTCCGTGAGTTGGAAACTTTGACCGGGCGCGCGGCGGGCACGGTCGCCTTCGGCACGGAAGCCCCGCAGTTGATCGAGATGGGCGCTGAGGCGGTCGTCTTCGGCCCCGGCAGTATCCGCACCGCGCACCGCACAGGCGAGTTCGTGCCCGCCGCAGAGCTCAACCTCTGCGTCGAAAT
>DASQNL010000549.1:0-2683 GCA_035644995.1 Pyrinomonadaceae bacterium
CTATTGACGCCGCCACTCCGAGAGCGGGCTCCCGCTGCCGCCGCGTCGTACGGCGACGATCTCGGCGAGCACTGCGAGCGCGACCTCTTCGGGCGAAACCGCGCCGATGTCCAACCCGATTGGCGCGCGCACCTCGCGTAAAATTTCCGCTTCGACGCCCGACTCGCGCAAACGTTCGAGCACGATGTTCGTGCGCCGCCGGCTTCCGATCATCCCTACGTAGTCCGGTCTTGCCTCGATGGCGGCGCGCATACATTCTTCGTCCTCGTTGTGCCCGCGCGTGACGATGGCGACGTACGCACCGCGCCCGCCGCCCACTGCCATGTGCAACGCGCCCTCCCAACCTTCGAGAGCCGCGACGAGTTCGATGTCCGTTTCGGGAAAGCGTGCGCGCGTGACGAAATCCTCGCGGTCGTCTATAAGCGTGACGCGGTAGCCGACGGCGTGCGCGAGGCGCGCGAGCGACGCGCCGACGTGTCCCGCCCCGCACACGACGATGCGTGGCTCACGCTCGATGCGCTCAAACAAGACGCGCGACGCGCGCCATACGGCAGCGAGTTGCGGTGCAAACTCTTCGACGTTGACTGTTAATGCTTCAACGCGCGAGTTGAGAAAGGCGAGGGCGCGGCGCGCGATCTCCGTGTCGAGCGCGGCGTCGCCCGTGCCGCCCGCCGCGCGTTCGCCCGAACTGTCTATGAGTAACTTTGCGCCCGTGTGCCCGGGCGATGCGGATGCGACGAGGGTAGCGAGGACGGCGACCGCGCCGCCTTCAAGCGTACGTGTGATGGCTTCGGCGATGCTGTGCCGGCGCGCGGCGTCTGTTGGCTGGTCGCCCGCTTCGTACATCTTCAACGCGCGCGTTTGACGGCGGAGGAGTCGGCGGCTGTAGTAGCGGCGGGTTTCGCCAGGCCGATGGCGGAGAGCGCGCGACGCACGATCCACAGCGGCCCGATGAGCAGGTAGACCGGATTGCGAAAGAACGCGGGCTGGTTGCCCTCGATCCAGTGGCCGACGAACTGTAGAATCCACCCGACGATGAACAGCGCGAGCGCCCAGCGCCAGTTGAAGAAAAAGAGGGGCAACGACAAAACGATCAACGGGATGCCGATGCTGTGCGTCAGGCGGTTCAGCGGATGCCTGTGCTTCGCCTTGTAATCTTCCATGAAAGATGCGGGCATAAGAACCTCCAAAGGGTAGGGATGAAGGATAAAGGGGAAAGGTGAAGGGGTAAAGGGCAAAGGTGAAACAATAAAAGCCAAGCTTGACGCGAGCTTGAATCGTAGACAGTTTTCCTTTCCCCTTTACCCCTTTACCTTTCCCCTACTTCTCTCCCACACGTCTATAAAAATTTCCATCGTGCCGCCGCAGACCATGCCCTCCTCGCTGGCCTCGTCAGCCGTGAGGCTGAACTTGTGCAAGCCGCCAGCGCCCGTGCGCATCGCCTCGCGCGCCTCAGCCCACACCTCCGCTTCGATGCAACCGCCGCCGACCGTCCCCGCCACGCCGCCGTCCTCAAAAAAGAGCATCTTCGCGCCGCGCCGCTGCGGCGTCGAACCGCGCGTGTGCGCCACCGTCGCCACCACGACGCGCTCGCCCCGCGCATTCGACTCCGAGATCAGACGATAAAGTTCGGCCTGTGAGATCGTACCCATAAATTTTTAGGGATGAAGGATGAGGGATGAGGGATGAATAAGCAGAAGCATTCAAGCAAGTGAGTGCTTGTTCTTATTCATCCCTCATCCCTCCGCCCTCATCCTTTCACTGCGGCGGCGGCGTGGCCGCGGGCGTCGGCGAGGGCGTGGGGCGCGGGGTGGCTAAAGTGCCAGCCTCGCCGCTTTCGAGTTCGCGTTGCGTCGCGTCGTCCAGTTGCGAGCGGAGTCTGTCCACGAGTTGATCGGCGTTGGCGAGCGCGGTTTCGAGCCGCGTGCGACTCGCGCGGAGCACGTCGAGTTGAGTTTGGACACGACGCTTCTCGGCTTCGAGTTGGCGGCGCAGCGTGTCGCGCAACTCGTCCGGGCGAAACGTGCCTGTGAGCGCCGTCTGCCGCTCGATGCTTTCGGGGCGCGATTGCTCGTCGAGCCGATCCATCTGCGCCTGCAAACCGGCCTCTTTCTCCAACACGTCGCGGAGTTGCGTCTGCAAGCCTTCGGCGCGCTGCTCGGCGCGCGTCAAACGCTCCTGTATGAGATCGGCGCGCCGTTCTTTTTCCAGATCGTCAACCTTCCTGTTGAGCCTGCCAAACTCGTCGAGCAGGGTTTGCATCGTCCTGAGCGTCTCGTCCGGCGTCGGACTCGGCGCGGGGCGATTGCGGCGCGTGCGCGGCGTCGTCTGCCCTTCTTGCGCGGACTGCTCCTCGGCGGTGCTGACGACGCGCGGCTCGTAGTCCGGCGCCGCGGCGGGCGCTGGCTGCGCTGACGTAGAGCGCACCGGATTCGTCGCGCGCCGCGACGGACGCCTGCGCTGCTGCGACTGCACCTCAAACGCCCCCCACGCCAGCAGCATCGCAGCAACCAGCGCCAACACCGCGCCCGATTTGAATCCTGAACGACTTCGCATCATCAAACTCCTTAAAAATTGTTCTTTGTCCGTTGTCAGTTGTTCTTTGTCTCTGGTCAGTTGAGCAATTCAATCTTTAGCAACTCGTGCGGCGACCACATGCGACGGACAACGGACGACGGACAAC